>NZ_JSXC01000034.1 GCF_000803215.1 Pectobacterium fontis | reverse complement strand
GTTAAAGAGCGTTGCGTTGTAGCCTTAACCACTTCGCGAGGTGGCGTATATTACGCTTATCACCTTCAGAGTCAACGTTTATTTTAAATCGTTTTCTCTTTCTTTATCGACCCGCTTGTGTGTTCACAGCGCCGTGTCGATGGAGGCGCATTATAGGGACTTATCTAAATCCGACAAGCGCTAAATGCAAATTATTTTCTAACCGTTCAAAAACAAATCAAAAAACAAAATCTCGCACACTAACCATACAAAAAATGAATATAACCTGAGCTCAACACCTGAAAACAGGGGACATCTATTAGCAGAGGCCCCCTACTTATCACTTACCATTCCACTCACATTATTCTTGTCGTGCGACGATTTGTTCACCGTCAACGTCTAATGTGAGCGGTTTACCGGGTATTAATTTCCCCCCGAGTATCTGCTGAGCGAGAGGATTTTCTATCAGTTGCTGTATCGATCTTTTCAGCGGGCGAGCACCATAGACCGGATCAAACCCGACTTCCCCAAGCATATCTAAAGCCGCATCCGTGATCGTGACACGATATCCACGCTCTTCAAGACGTTTATAGAGTCTCTGAAGCTGGATTTGCGCAATCGACGTAATATGCGCTCTTCCCAATGGATGGAAGACCACGACTTCATCAATACGGTTAATAAACTCAGGGCGGAAGCTATGGCTAACCACCTCAAGAACCATATCCCTCATTTCGCTATAGCCACGTTCGCCAAAACGTTCCTGAATCAGGTCAGACCCCAGATTTGACGTCATAATGACCACGGTATTACGAAAATCTACCGTTCTGCCTTGACCATCAGTGAGACGACCATCATCCAATACCTGAAGCAGGATATTGAAGACATCAGGATGTGCCTTTTCGATTTCATCTAGCAAAATGACGGAATAGGGGCGACGGCGCACCGCTTCCGTGAGATAACCGCCCTCTTCGTAACCAACATATCCCGGAGGCGCGCCGACCAAACGCGAAACCGAATGTTTTTCCATAAACTCAGACATATCGATACGCACCATCGCGTCATCGCTGTCGAATAGGAAGGTTGCCAGCGTTTTACAAAGTTCTGTTTTCCCTACACCTGTTGGTCCAAGAAACAGGAACGACCCAATCGGACGATTAGGATCGGATAGCCCAGCCCGACTACGACGAATAGAATTCGCGACCGCTTCAACGGCCTCGTTCTGCCCGATCACACGCTGGTGCAGCTCATCTTCCATTCGCAATAATTTTTCTTTCTCGCTTTCCAACATGCGAGAAACCGGAATTCCCGTCCAACGCGCCAGCACATCCGCGATTTCAACATCGGTTACCCGATTACGCAGCAAGTGCATTGTTTTCCCTTCCTGCTGCGTCGCTGCCGCCAATTGCTTCTCCAGTTCAGGGATTGTGCCGTATTGCAGCTCGGACATTCTCCCCAGATCCCCCTGACGGCGAGCCTGTTCCAGTGCAATTTTCGCCTGCTCTAAAGACGCCTTAATATTCTGCGTTCCTGTAAGTGATGCTTTTTCCGCTTTCCACTCTTCGTCTTGCCGGGAATATTCGCGCTCTTTTTGATCGAGTTCCGCACTCAGCAACTCAAGACGCTTTTGGCTGGCTTCATCTGATTCCTTTTTCAGCGCCTGTTGCTCCAGTTTTAACTGGATGATTCGGCGCTCAAGTCGATCGAGAGGCTCTGGTTTCGAATCCATCTGAATACGAATACTGGATGCTGCCTCATCAATGAGATCGATGGCTTTATCCGGTAACTGTCGATCCGCGATATAGCGATGAGACAACATTGCCGCCGCAACAATCGCCGGATCCGTGATTTGCACATGATGGTGCAATTCATAGCGTTCTTTCAGGCCGCGCAGGATCGCGATGGTGTCTTCAACGGTAGGTTCCGCGACAAACACTTTCTGGAAACGCCGCTCAAGCGCCGCGTCTTTTTCAAGATATTGCCGATACTCATCCAGCGTTGTAGCCCCAACGCAATGCAGTTCACCACGAGCCAACGCAGGTTTTAACATATTGCCGGCATCCATCGCGCCATCGGCTTTACCCGCGCCCACCATCGTATGAAGCTCGTCAATAAACAGAATGACATTACCTTCCTGCTTAGACAGATCGTTAAGCACGCCTTTTAAACGCTCTTCAAACTCACCACGATACTTCGCACCGGCCACCAGCGCGCCCATGTCCAGCGACAGTACACGCTTATTCTTCAAGCCTTCCGGCACTTCACCATTAACAATACGCTGGGCTAACCCTTCCACTATCGCGGTTTTACCCACGCCGGGCTCACCAATTAACACCGGATTATTTTTGGTACGGCGCTGTAGAACCTGAATCGTACGCCGAATCTCTTCATCACGCCCGATAACAGGATCAAGTTTGCCTTGTTCCGCACGCTCCGTGAGATCAATCGTGAATTTTTTCAATGCCTGGCGCTGATCTTCAGCCCCTTGATCGTTCACTTGCTCCCCTCCTCTCACTTGATCGATCGCGTTTGTTACCCCTTGCTGCGTAACACCCGCCTTTTTCAATACCTCCCCCAGCGAGCCACGAGACTCCAGCGCAGCAAGTACGAAAAGTTCCGAAGAGATAAAGGTGTCGCCACGCTTTTGCGCCAGCTTGTCGCACATATTCAATACGCGCACTAACTCGCTCGAAGGTTGGACATCGCCATCCGTGCCTTCAACCTGCGGCAAACGCGTGATGGCTTGGTCGATTTCGGTTTTCAGGTGATTAAGATTGGCTCCGGCAATCGTCAGAAGTGGACCAACCGTTCCTCCCTCCTGGTGAAGTAAAGCACTCATCATGTGAAGGGGGTCAATAAACTGGTGGTCACGCCCGAGGGCGAGAGACTGAGCATCCGCAAGAGCAAGTTGGAATTTGTTGGTAAGACGATCCAGACGCATAACTCCTCCCATACACTGGTCAAAATTGCTACTGGAGATTAAATGAGGTCATCCCTCAAAAATTTCAAGGTTATTTTGCCAGTCGTGATGGGATTTAAACGTTACTTGTGCTGGATCGTCTTAATTCTAATAGGTTATATCAGCCAGATTAAACTTGCCATACGGCCAGTCACACCATCACGCCGATAAGAGAAAAATTTGTGAGGTTCGCTCACAGTACAGGCACTGCCACCAAAAATTTGTGTTACCCCTGCGGCGCGTAAACGCAGGCTTGCCAGCCGATAGATATCGGCAAAAAATTTATTTCCTTCAGGCCTAAATGCAGAGGCTGCCGCCGCATTGTGTTGAATAAACGCGTCCCTCACCTCAGAGCCAACTTCAAAAGCATCAGGCCCGATAGCGGGTCCCAACCATGCCATAATTTGTTCAGGTTTCGCGCGAAAACAGGCTAACGTTTCTTCCAGTACGCCCGCGTGTAACCCGCGCCAGCCAGCATGTGCAGCAGCAACTTCATCACCGCGGCTTGCACAAAAAAGCACAGGCAGACAGTCAGCCGTCATGACTGCACAAACCTGCCCTTTCTTATCCGTATAGGCCGCATCACCGCAAACGGACGCTGGCAACATTTCATTAATGCGGATCACATCAGTGCCATGAACCTGTTCCAGCCAGTGAGGCATCGCGGGAAGACCAGCCATCTCCACCAGCACTTGCCGATTCTCAGTGACGTGTGCAGGCTCATCGCCCACATGATTGCCCAGATTCAGCGAATCATAAGGTGCCGCGCTACGCCCGCCGATACGCGTCGTACTACAAGATTTCACACTTTCTGGCAAAGGCCAGTCGGGGTAGATCAGCATAGTCCGTCACCTCTCTAAATCAGCGCTTATGGTATTGAATGCATTACCAGTCGAGTTGGTCCTGAAACGCCGCAGTATCGGCTTTCAGCGCATCAATCAAATCGACCATATCCTGCGGCAACTCCGCATGCCATTCCATATGGATCCCAGTGATGGGATGGTAAAAACGTAACATCGTGGCGTGCAGCGCCTGACGGTCGAAACCACGCAGCGTTTCAATGAACGCCTCTGACGCCCCTTTTGGCGGCCGAGGACGACCACCGTATAACTGATCGCCAACCAGTGGATGATCAATATGCGACATATGCACACGAATTTGATGGGTACGCCCCGTCTCCAAACGCAGCCGCAAACGGGTATGCGCACGGAAATGTTCCATGATGCGATAATGTGTCACAGCGGGCTTACCCATTGGGTGCACCGCCATGTGAGTACGTTTGGTTGCATGGCGAGCAATAGGTTGATCGACCATGCCGCCTGCCGTCATCGAACCAATCGCCACGGCTTCATACTCACGAGTAATTTCGCGCGCCTGCAACGCCTCAACTAAGCGTGTCTGTGCAGGCACGGTTTTTGCCACCACCATAAGCCCTGTCGTATCTTTATCAAGCCGATGTACGATCCCGGCGCGGGGCACATCGGCAATCTCAGGATAGTGATGTAGCAAGGCATTCAATACCGTGCCATCGGGGTTACCCGCACCGGGATGAACCACCAGATCCTTGGGTTTGTTGATGACCAAAATGTCCTGGTCTTCGTACACGATATCCAGCTTGATATCCTGTGCTTCCCAACGGGCTTCTTCTTCAATCAATGCGTCAATAGCTACCGATTCGCCGCCAAGTACTTTCTCTTTTGGCTTATTGGTGACATTGCCGTTAATCTGTACCCGATTCTCAAGAATCCACTCTTTTATGCGGGATCGTGAATAATCAGGGAACAATTCGGCCAAAGCCTGATCTAAACGTTGTCCGAGTTGAGATTCGGCCACCGTTGCGGTGAGTTGTACTTGTTGTGCCATATTATGCAGCTTCTTCGTTAACGTTGGGTTTTGACGGCGACGCCGTTTAAAATAATGTACTATTGTAGCTGGTCTAAATCGGGAGCTTAACGGACAGCTTCCCGGAATAACATTCTGAGGATAATCAAAACGTCATGACGCGTATGAAATATCTGGTGGCTGCCGCCACGTTGAGCCTGGCGCTGGCTGGTTGCTCCAGCAATTCCAAAGATGCGGTTCCTGATAGTCCGCCATCTGAAATCTATGCCAATGCTCAACAAAAACTGCAAGACGGCAACTTTAAAGCAGCCATCACGCAGTTGGAAGCACTGGATAACCGGTATCCTTTTGGTCCTTATTCGCAGCAAGTACAGTTGGATTTGATCTACGCTTACTACAAATCCGCAGAGCTGCCATTGGCCCAGGCTTCTATTGACCGCTTCCTGCGGCTCAACCCGACGCATCCAAACGTGGATTATGTCCTGTACATGCGCGGCCTGACCGACATGGCGCTGGATGATAGCGCGTTACAAGGCTTCTTCGGCGTCGATCGATCCGATCGCGATCCACAGTATGCCCGCACCGCATTTCGCGATTTCAGCAAGCTCATTCAGGGATATCCGAACAGCCAATACGCCACTGACGCCAACAAGCGTTTGGTTTACCTCAAAGAGCGTCTGGCCAAATATGAACTTTCTGTCGCGCAATACTACACGAAACGCGGCGCTTATGTGGCAGTAGTTAATCGCGTTGAGCAAATGCTGCGTGATTACCCAGATACTCAGGCAACAAAAACAGCCTTACCGTTGATGGAAAATGCTTACCGCGAACTGCAACTGGCCGCACAGGCGGATAAAGTCGCAAAAATCATCGCCGCTAATCCAGCATAAACGACAGGCATAGCTTCATTGAGACGGCAGCTTCGGTTGCCGTTTTTTATGATTCAATCCGTTCGTTATACGTCGATAAGCAGAAAAAACAGGGTTGGCGGGAGTCAACAACAGCACGGTAATCTCAGTAGATCTTATCAATAATGGCACAGGCCAGATGCCCTCTCAAGTACTTCCCTTCTATTCCCGATGGTACTTCACAAATTGCACTTTCTTGACAAAAAGTGACAAAAAAAAGCGATCAATATCACGCTTTTTGCCACAACTCACGGTATGCTGAAATCATCCAAGACGGACATAGGCAGAGAGGTAAGTTTATATGACTATTAATATTACCAGTAAGCAAATGGATATCACCCCCGCAATTCGTCAACATGTCGAAGACCGTCTTTCCAAGCTGGATAAGTGGCAAACCCAGTTGATTAACCCGCATATCATTCTGTCAAAAGAACCCCAGGGTTTTGTCGCCGATGCGACCATCAGTACGCCGAATGGCCCACTGGTTGCCAGTGCCAAGCATGACGATATGTATGCCGCCATTAATGAATTGATTACCAAACTCGAACGCCAGTTGGATAAGCTCCAGCATAAAGGCGAGGCCAGACGCGCAGTTGCCAGCGTCAAAGAAGCGAATCTCCAGCCGACGCAAGAAGAGTAATTCATTCTCTTTATCTCAATATAACGCGCCTGAGGGCGCGTTTTTGCATTCCAAACTCCGCAATCCGCATCCTAAAGCTCCACCGCCATATCGGGTTTAACATTGTGCTCGGCGATTTTGTATTGACAGGATGAAAAGCCAACAGTTACCTTACCTACTCAGAATCTGGATATCTTCCTGACTAACCGAGTAAATATGACAAGTAAACTGTTCTTCTTCGTATTCTTTTTCACCTTCCCCTGATTTGGGAGGCGATTCGTCGTAAGAGCAAGAATACGAAGACGAACAAAAAAGCCTCCTAACCAGGAGGCTTTTTTTATATAAGAACATAAGGCAGGTAATAGCATCATGACAGACAATCCATTACTGGCACTGCGAGAACGCATCAGCGCATTGGATCTGCAATTAATTGAGTTATTGGCACAAAGACGAGAGCTGGCGCTGGATGTTGCCCGCAGCAAATTGCATTCACATCGCCCAATCCGCGATAAAGAGCGCGAGCGTGATTTGCTGGACCAACTGACCGCCGCAGGGAAAAAACATCACCTTGATGCTCACTATATTACCCGCTTATTTCAGCTCATTATTGAAGATTCAGTCCTGACGCAGCAGGCTCTTTTACAACACCATCTCAACCAAACAACCTCACACTCTGCCCGTATTGCGTTTCTCGGTCCGAAAGGGTCTTATTCTCATCTTGCCGCTCGTCAATATGCCGCTCGACACTTTGAACAATTTATCGAATGTGGTTGCCAGAAGTTTCAGGACATTTTCAATATGGTGGAAACAGGGCAAGCGGATTATGCCGTTCTGCCGATTGAAAACACCAGTTCCGGTTCAATCAATGACGTTTACGACCTGCTGCAACACACGGGATTATCCATCGTCGGCGAGTTAACTAATCCGATAAATCACTGCGTTTTAGTCACCACCGAGACCTCGCTGGAGCAGATCGAAACCGTTTACAGCCACCCGCAACCGTTTCAGCAATGCAGTCATTTCATCAATCGTTTTCCGCACTGGAAGATTGAATATTGTGAAAGCACGGCTGCTGCGATGGAAAAAGTAGCGGCGCTCAACTCGCCAAAAGCAGCAGCGCTCGGCAGTGAAGCTGGCGGCCAACTTTATCAGTTGCAAGTACTAGAACACGATCTGGCCAATCAGTCGCAAAACATCACCCGCTTTATTGTATTAGCGCGTAAACCCATTGACGTGACTGAACAAGTACCGGCAAAAACCACGTTAATTATGGCAACAGGTCAACAGTCAGGCGCACTGGTGGAAGCTCTGCTGGTGTTGCGTGATAACGGCATTGTGATAACCAAACTGGAATCCAGGCCGATCAATGGCAATCCGTGGGAAGAAATGTTCTATCTCGATGTGCAGGCCAACCTGCGCGGTGATGCGATGCAGAAAGCGTTAAAAGGATTAGCGCCCATCACTCGATCGTTAAAAGTGTTGGGCTGTTATCCCAGTGAAAATGTCGTACCCGTCGATGTGAACGAATAATTGAAAAAGCCATCCGGGTTTATACACCTGGATGGCTTCACCATTCAAAGCGAAAACCGGACTATTTACGAATATCGTTTGCCTGTCGTAAAAGCACTCGGCTCTCTGCCTGAAAACGTTTGGCGTAGTCGCCGAACCAGTGCTCAACTTTCTTGAAGCTGCTAATGAATTCGGCTTTATCCGTCTGCTCTAGTAACTTAATCGCTTCACCAAAGCGTTTGTAATAACGCTTAATTAACGCCAAATTATCCTCTGAAGACATAATAATGTCGGCATACAGTTGCGGATCCTGAGCAAACAGCCGCCCAACCATAATCAGTTCCAGACGATAGATTGGCGATGACAGCGCCAGCAGTTGCTCAATTTGCACATTTTCTTCCGCTAAATGCAGACCATAGGCAAACGTCGCGAAATGGCGCAGCGCTTGAATGAACATCATGTTCTGATCGTGTTCGACCGCGCTAATGCGATGCAAACGCGCACCCCATACCTGAATCTGTTCCAGTAACCACTGGTAGGCTTCGGGATGTCGCCCATCACAATAGACGACAACCTGTTTAGCCAGGCTACCGCTGTCTGGCCCAAACATCGGGTGCAACCCGAGTACCGGACCATGATGCGCCGCCAGCATTGCCTGAAGCGGGCCATTTTTTACCGATGCCAGATCAACCAAAATGCAGTCATCCGGCAAGGCAGGTAGACGAGCAATCACCTGTTCGGTAACGTGAATCGGCACGCTGACAATCACCATTCCAGCATCTGACAACAGCGCATCCGCGTGCGGCCAATCGTCTTGCTCCAGGATCTTCACCTGATATCCCGACAGCGTCAGCATTTTCTCAAACAGATTGCCCATTTGACCACGGCCACCAATGATGACGACTGGACGCAACTGTGGACACAGCGTTTTAAAGCCTTTGTCGTTCTCACTGGTATAGGACTCGCGCATGGTACGCCTCAGGATGTCCTCAATGAGATCCGGCGGAACGCCCATCGACTCCGCCTCTTTACGACGTGAGCTGAGCATGGCCGCTTCACGATCGGGCACATAAATGGGCAAACCATAGCGGCTCTTCACCTCACCCACTTCCGCCACCAAACGCAACCGACGTGATAACAACGCGACAAGCTCTTTATCTACCTCATCTATCTGATCACGTAGTGCGGTCAGTTCAGCTACCATATCTTGTTACTCTCCTGAATGTTTCACACGCGCAGCACTCAGATCTTGATGAACGGAACGCAGCAACGCTTCTGTACTTTCCCAACTGATGCAGGCATCCGTGACCGATACACCGTAGCGCATATCTGAACGCGGTTGTTCTGAAGACTGGCTCCCCTCGTTAAGGTGGCTTTCCAGCATCAGCCCTATAATAGAACGATTTCCCGCCTTGATTTGTTCAATCGCAGATTCAACAACAAGTGGCTGACGGCGGTAGTCTTTATTCGAATTGCCGTGGCTACAATCTATCATTAGCGCAGGTTTCAGTCCTGCTTCCTGCATCTGTTTTTCACATTCAGCCACATCTTGCGCACTGTAGTTGGGGTTTTTACCACCGCGCAGAATCACATGACCATCAATGTTCCCCTGCGTTTGCAGCAGGCAGACCTGTCCGGTTTGATTGATACCCACAAAGCGATGTGGCATTGCGGCCGCTCTCATGGCGTTAATCGCCGTTCCTAAACTGCCATCTGTACCGTTTTTGAACCCGACAGGCATTGACAGGCCGGAAGCCATCTCACGGTGCGTTTGTGATTCAGTCGTACGCGCGCCGATAGCCGACCAACTGAACAGATCGCCCAGGTATTGCGGGCTGTTCGGATCGAGTGCTTCTGTCGCCAACGGCAGCCCCATATTCACCAACTCCAGCAGCAGCCCACGCGCAATGTGCAGCCCGGCCTCCACATCAAATGAGCCATCCATGAACGGATCGTTGATAAGCCCTTTCCAGCCCACAGTAGTGCGAGGTTTTTCAAAATAAACGCGCATCACAATGTAGAGGCGATCGTTCAGTTCAGCAGCGAGCGCCTGTAAGCGACGCGCGTATTCCAATGCGGCATCGGTGTCATGAATGGAGCAAGGCCCGCAGACGATCAGCAACCGCTCGTCACGGCCATGAATGATATCCGCAATCGTGGCTCTCGCTTGTGCAATCTCACGCTGCTCCGCGTCGTTAAGCGGGAATTTAGCCTTTAATTCATCGGGAGTAATCAAAACCTGTTCTGCGCTGATATTAATATTATTAAGTGAATCTTTTTGCATGATCCCATTCCTGAAAAGTTCGGTATGTTCGCGATCGTCAATACAACCTACGCGTGATGTTTACACCATAACACGAACCGTAAAGATTTCAATCCACCAAGTGTAAATAAAAAATTACCACCCTAAATGTTACCTGAAAAACGATACATCACTGTCCCGACACTTCCCCACGCAACCATGCCTCTCTCTGGCCTGAATAATGATAGAATCACGTTAACAAGGGGGAAGGATGCTGAAAGCCATAATCATCGATGACGAACAGCTAGCACGCGAAGAGCTTGGTCTGCTATTGGAAAATGAATCTGATATCACCATCATTGCGCAGTGCAGCAATGCGCTGGAAGCAATACCGGCTATCCATCGGTTGCAACCGGACGTCATTTTTCTGGATATACAGATGCCAAAGGTCAGCGGGTTAGAGCTGGTTGCCATGCTGGATCCAGAAAATATGCCTTACGTGGTCTTTGTGACAGCCTACGATGAATACGCGGTGAGGGCATTTGAAGAACATGCTTTTGACTATTTACTGAAACCACTGGACGCACAGCGGTTAAGCAAAACGCTAAATCGTTTACGGCGCGGCACCAGTGTAAACAAAAACGTACAGATAATTTCAGAGCCTTCGCTCCGTCATATTCCTTGTAACGGACACAATCGTATTTTTTTGCTCAAGGTTGAGGAGGTCGAGTATCTTTGTTCGGAACTCAGCGGCGTGCACGTAGTGGGCGTCAGCCAATCTGGCTATACCCAACTTTCACTGAAAACGTTAGAAGAGAAAACACCTTTCGTCCGTTGCCATCGTCAATATATGGTTAATACGGAGCAACTGAAAGAAATCCAGCTAATGGAGAACGGTGCAGCAGAAGTGCTGACACATACGGGAAAACACATTCCCGTCAGTCGCCGCTATCTCAAATTACTGAAAGAAAAACTGGGCATCGCCTGACGGCCATGCTCCTTCAACATTGAAGGTTTGATGATGAAATACAGTTATATCTTGGCTGTAATTCTTTTAATGACAGCATGCCAAAGCAACGTACCGTCTCTGCCAGCTAAAAGTGAGTCAGGGTTCTGGTATGAAGCAGGTTATCAGGATGCCATCTCCGGCATGGTCGTAAAGGACGATGGCACCTTACAGGAATGGTTTGGCAATCCACAAGTTGATCGTGAAACCTACTTACAGGGTTATCAGGCTGGGCAATCTGCGTTTTGCCGTGCGGATAGCATGGAAGAATGGGGAAAAGCGGGGAAAAACTTTCCCGCCAGTTGCGATGGCACAGAGAATGCGGAGACGTTGAGAACTCGCTGGCAACAGAACTTGCCTTAATATCTCCATAAAGATAAAGCGATGACCCATACTCATCAGCACGTTAGCTGGAGAAAAGCCATGGTTCATCGCATTTGGTAACACTTCCACTCACTTTTGTACTCGCCCAGAAATACGTCAGACATACCTCTCATATATTATCACCCAATAAAATAATCACATAAAGTTACCAACAGCCTAACGCAGGGATAAAAATCATAGGTTATTGATAGTTAATCTTATTATCCCTGATGGTGATTAATATTATGGAGTGCTCACATGTCTGGTTCAAACAAGCCTCATAACACGCCTTTAAACAACAGCTCAAAGCTCTTATCACACGATCTCTCACCAGGGGAAAGTCATGATGAACGGGTCGCTGCGATAAAGAACAAAATTATCGAATCTGGCGATCATCCCGGCATTTCCGTAAAGGAACAATTAGTGCTTCTGGATGAATTCTCCCACCTTGAATTAGGCCGATTTCTGCTAAAGCATCACGGTTTAAATGCCTACTGGACGCATAATGTCATCGCACATCAGCCGACTCACTATGTAAACGCACTCGAAGAAATCATCTACACACAGTTACCCAACGTGTTAGCAACGCGTGAACGATTCACTATTTTCCAACGCTTACTCCAAGAGCGCTTACACTCCAATGCCATCATGGTATCCGTCCCCTGCGGCGTCATGGCCGATTTATTACTACTAGACTACACGCGGCATCGAGACGTGAAATTAATCGGGATCGATCTGGATAAACAAGCGCTGGAAGAAGCTTACAAGCTTGCCAATCAGCAAGGGCTGGAACACCAGATATCGTTGGTTCTGGCGGATGCGTGGACAATTGATTTGGCCGCACAAGCAGATGTGATTACCAGCAACGGACTTAACGTTTATGAACAAGATGATGAAAAAGTGACCGAGCTTTACCGTGTGTTCTATTCTGGGTTGAAACCGGGGGGCACGCTGATAACCAGCTTTATGACGCCGCCCCCTACACAAGCACAAGATTCCCCATGGATAAATACCGATGCAAAATTGCTATCGCTGCAATATGTACTTTTCTCACGCATTATTGGAGCGACCTGGACAGCATTTCGTACTCACAAACAAACACAGCGACAGCTAGAGCAAGCAGGATTCACAGACATTCAGTTTATTAACGACCATATGCACATGTACCCAACGGTCATCGCGAATAAGCCGTTCTGAACAGAGTAAAACGTTATCAACACAATATTTTGATCGCTGTAAGCCCCGCGAGTACGGGGCATTTTTATCTGCGAAAATTGGGATGCGTAGCCAGCCACTCTTTTAACGCATCATTCATTCGCGTTTGCCAGCCGGGGCCACTCGCCTGAAAGCGTTCAATCACGTCAGCATCGTAGCGGATAGTTTTAGCGACTTTTGTTGGCGCTTTCTGTAGCCCGCGTGTTCGCCCAATCGTTTTACCACCCAATTTCATTACAGCGCCTGACCAGTCATCAGTCGTGGTGATTGGGTTATCATCATCATGGGCAATGTCGCTATCTTTCATAGCCTCTAGACGCTTCAGGTCAGTTCGGATAGTGGTTCCAATAGTATTTTTGCTCATGTTTATCCGCCTTTCTCATTGAAATGATATGGTCATCGTTCCCGCGTGGTGTGTGGGCTACCATCACAACTACCACGTCACCCAGCAGGCCAAGCGTCTGATAACGCAATTCACCATACTCATAGCGGGTATCTTCACGGGTAATCGTGAAGCCTTCAAAGACTAGGGGCGCATCGTTGAAATCAATTCCATGCTTTTCCAGATTACTTAAGCGCTTATTCTCATCGTAACTGATCATCCCCCCTCCTTTGATAATCTAATTGTAGTTACATTTAGAGCAAGGTCAATCTTTTTTGTAGTTACAATATGAAGCGTACTATAGCGCCAGTGCTGTCTGACTGACCAGCAAACCGCATCACATTGCCGCTGTTGTCCCCCGGCGGCATGTTTTCCCCATGAAAACACAAGCCACCCTTACCGAAATTCAGCACCTCTTTCGCCACTGCTTTTTTTCTGCCGCCACTTAGATAAAAAAAAACCCAGCAATTAAGCCAGGCTTTTGAAAAATAACAACTTTCGGATGTTGCGAAAGCGCTATCTTAGTTAAGACGCTCTTATGCAACCACACTGATTTATATAGTTATTTTATAAAATACAGTTAGTTACGTGTATCTTTGGTGCAGCACGGTGCGACCTAATACAAGCTGCGTGGACTATTTGTGGACACCATGACTAGCTAGTGGGTTCAAGCTGACCGCCTCTTCTAAATGATCCGGCGCAAAGTGCGCATACCTCATCGTTTCACGGATATTTGCATGGCCTAAGATGCGCTGTAGTACCAAAATATTTCCCCCGTTCATCATGAAGTGCGAAGCGAAGGTGTGCCTCAATACGTGGGTCTTCTGTCCCTCTGGTAATTTGATGCTGGTCATAGCCAGCACCTTCTTAAAAGTTTGGTAGCAGGGTTTGAACATACGTCCCTGCCGTGTGGCTAATTCATCGTACAACCATTGCGAGATCGGCACCGTTCGATTCTTTTTGCCCTTAGTCTTGAAAAAAGTCACTTTGCACGGTGACAGTTGGGAACGAGTAAGATTTTCCGCTTCACTCCAGCGTGCGCCAGTGGACAAGCATACTTTCACGATCCACGTTAACCCCTCATTGCCATATGATTCACACGCCCCCAATAATTCACGAATCTGGGGGTGAGTTAACCAAGCCATTTCCTTATCTTCTTCTTTGAATATGCGAACGCTATCTAATGGGTTCGGCAGCGTCCATTCTCCTAACCTTTTCAGCTCACTAAAAACAGCAGTCAGGTATTGTAGTTCTCTGTTGACCGTGATCGGTTTCACAGCCCAGCGCTCTGGATTGTCATGGTATCCGTTACTGATTTCACCCCGTAACCGTTTATCACGGTAATGCGCAAAATCTTTAGCGGTAAAACGAGAAGCGACGGGATCGCCCAGACCATCACAGACAATTTTTAGCTTTCCCATACGGGAACTGATAGCGGTAAGAGATTGGCCGTGCAAGTGATACCAGAGGTCGATAACTTCACTAAGACGGCGGCGATCTTCTTTCTCCCCTAACCACGGCTTTTCACTGGCTTCATTCAACGTGTATTGCTCAAACGCAACCGCTTCGCCTTTTGTAGGGAATGTTTTACGAACGCGCTTACTATCGCGCCCGTTAATACGAAAATCAGCGCGCCATTCTCCTGATGGGAGCTTGGTTACTGTCATGAATTTAACGCCCACTCTTCTTATATCGATTTACATATTCGTAAGATTTCAAGAGTTCTCCAGTTTCACGAATAATCACACCATCAATAACTCTATCTACTCTAAATGTTCTCAATGCTTTTGCTGTATGACAATAGCCCGTGATATATATCAAGTCGCATTCTTTTACATCGATAGTTCTATAGCTCTGCTTGCCTACAGCGTCTTCATATTCAAAAGCAATTTCTTTTAAATTAACCTTTGATGAAAAAACCCTGAGTTTATCTGATGTTGTAGATACTTCTCCCGATTCACTTTGCTTTTTATTAGCTGCTTTTTCTTTGTAGCTATAACCAGCAATCAATAAGCAAACGTTTAAAAAACAGAAAAAGTAAAGAATTGGGTAATCATCGAAAATCAAAGAAATTAAGGAAATGATAAAAAAAGAAAATGAATAACAAAGAGAAGATATCTTAACGATCTTCTCTGAGTAACGACCACTGTAGCTATATCTAACAATATAAAATGAAAGGATAGCGCCAATAATACTAATTATTACGTCCACTGTTTAAAAGCCTCCAAATTAAATATGTTTTTCCAACGTTAAGAAAACTAAGCCAACAGGCTTAACATCACTGACATCACAATCAAACTGCGCCGAGCTACTACTTACCTTGATCTTGTTACCCGGTAATCGAGCGATATCGCAAACATCAATAGCCCCATCTAAATCAACGAACCAACGCCCATTACTGATGGTTTTTGCGTCTCTATCGATTACCCAAGAATTTTTAGTGCCGTCTACAAACGCGGGAGAGGACACAGAAGCAGGGATAAGTGCTTTATCACACGCCCATGATCCAACGGATTTTAATTCGCCGGATAAGAGCTGATATTTCGGGATATCCGTTACATTTTCATTAGCGGATAGCGATAACGCCGCTTCACCTTTTATATCCCCCTGCCCTGTTACCAACCACCGGAGAGAAACCCCAGTTTCCAGAGCACAAGTCACGACAATATCACCAGGAAAAAAATTACGACGAACCCATGAACTAATCGTGCCAGACGATAGGTTGAATCGGTCGCCTAACTCTTTTTGCATTTCAAAGCCGTAGGCATCCAACATGCGGCGCAGAATCGGCTTACCTCCTGCCGAGAGCACCATATCGTAAAGACTTTTACCCACTTTTCCTTTCAAGCGGTCATCAACAACCGATGAACTTAAATTTTTAAGCTCACCTGTTAGTAACCAAATAAGATCGGCGCCAGTATCAACAGCACAAGAAAGAATTGCGCTGCTCGGAACGCTCCCCCTCTGCATCCAGTTGCTTACATTTCCGGGATGAATTTTCATAACCTCGGCCAATGCCTTTTGAGAAGAGACGTTATAGGAGGCATACAGCCTTTCTAAAACCTCTTCAGCATTCTGAGTTTCACTAATCATTTTACGCCCAATAAAAGTCTAAGGACTTTACAAAAGCCAAAAGGTGTTTTAGATTGTCTCCCGTAGAGACAAAACGCACGCCAATGCACTAAAACAACAGCCAACTAGAGATATTGATTTATGACACCACAAATTGCAATCCCTTCCGGCAAGGACGTCATGACCTATGACGAGTTTGCCGCCGCCTACGGGTACAGCCTGCGAACCGTTAAACAGATGGTTGCCGATGGCGATCTCCTTATCATGCCTCGTAAAAAAGAAGGAAGTGCCGCCCGTATTAACATGGTTGCTTTCCGTGCCCGACTGCTACAGCAAGGTATCAACTGCCGTTACGTTGCTGCGTAAGCTGAACTTAATTATTTAAGTTAACAGGGGTGATGACTATGTTTGATTACCAAATGGCTAAACAACCGCACTTCAACAACGCTTGCCGGGCATTTTCCAACAAGCAGAATCTGGCTGATGTGGCCGAACGTATCGGCATGAATGCGCAAATGTTGCGTAACAAACTGAACCCAGAACAGCCGCACAAGCTGACGTGTGACGAGTTGATGACCATCACCGATGTAACCGAAGACGCCACGCTGATCGATGGGCTTTTGGCGCAGCTTAATTGCTTGCCAGCCGTGCCAGTGAATGAGGCAAAGGCGGAACGGCTAACCACGTATGTATTGCAGGCCACCGCCGCAGTGGGCGCGGTAGCTGCTGAAAGCGTATCAGATGAGCGTATGACGCCAGCGCGTCGTCATAACGTGATCGAGAGTATCAACGCGGGTGTGCGTTATTTGTCGTTGGTCGGCTTAACGCTGCAATCGCGTATTCAAGCTAACCCCGCGTTAGCGTCAACAGTAGATGCACTGAGCGGTATTAGTGCGTCGTTGAATATTGGGTGAAAACAAGGAGTCTATGAAGAATTTTATTGTATTAGTGGACAATGAAAAAAAAGTAATCATTGATGCTAGCGAGGTTAAATGTGTTCGCGCATTCAATCATATTGATGAAGAAACCACGATTTTATTAAATGGAAATAATTCTGTGAGAATTAATTTATGTATTGATGTGGTTCTAGAAAAACTAGGGATCGATATTGTGTGAATAAGGGGCATAAGCCCCTTATCCTAATCCTTGTCAGAAGCTTGAAGTTTTTCATCAAGCTTAGATTCGAGCCACTTATAGTGTGTATCGAAGTCATACTTAATATCGCCAATAGAAATGCTGTCTCCACGAATCATTTTTATAACTTCCAGAGTTTTACTGAAAAGAAATAATGTTTTTTCATCTGTATTCATAACCAATTTCCTTGTTGTTGGTTGTTTTGGCGAACTAATCCTACCACAGAACCATGCGCCGGGCATGGCTAAAACCCGGCACCTATTCGCAACCGTCTACCCGTGGGCGGTTACCAATAGGAAGGGGGAAAACATGCAAGCACCAGTTTCAATCGCGCCGTTCCTCTGGTGGCACCAGACGGAGACAAAGCCCGATTTTACGATCACTAAAGGCAAAGGCCGTCAGGGGATCATCATTCGTACCCGCCCGATGAGTGTTACCCAGCGGGTTATCCGTTCTATCAAATCAGTTATACGGGGGAACGCATGACCGCGTTTACAGTCAGCAGTATGCAGAACTTACCCGCCGGGCTGCGCAACGTGATCGGCAAACACTTTGCTGATAGTCGCTGGCGTGATACTTGCGCTTATTACAACGGCCTGAATGAGCGTAACCGCTTGACCGTCTGCTTTCATGCGCAGATGAAAAAGCGCCAGACCGTTTACCGTCTGGAAGAAATGTCAGCCGCAGAGCGTGAGCGGATTGTCTGCGCCATTGATGAACTGCGCCGGGCTTTCTCAAAAGCGCGTAATCGGGGCGTGAATACGTCAACATTCCTTAGCTGGTTAAATGTAAGTGAAAGAAAAACCCTATTTATGCACGCGGGGTTAACTGAAAAAGAATTTAATCAGCCTTACTGGCGGATTGATGATATTTCATGTCCGTGGCGGAATAAAATATCACATGCTTTAAATGAGCTATTCAGCTTATTTGACGATACCCCTGACATTCTGACGGCAATTAAACCCGAAGAATATCTGAATTAAATAACCACCTGAAATTAATTAGGCGCTTAACCGCGTCGGGACTCCCTTTATCTGAGGATTATATTTATATGAATGAGGGCGCAATTCAAAAAATGCGTAGCGGGGAACGGAGTGTGATTGTTCAAACCATGCTTTTACGCGCCAGAGCGGAAGCGAAAGCCGATGCGTATACATTATTTTCTTCTCGTCTGGATAGACTGGCGACTCATGCCGCTATTAATGAATTAAGCAACGTGGAAATCATCGAATTATTACGGCAGGAATCCGAAGTCTTTAATCATTCCGGTACAAATATTAAGGCGGTGCTGTAATGGAAAATCCCGCTTATAACCGCGTTGATATCAACGGTAATTATGCAATAGCGAAAGTTGGCTATGACTTTGCGCTGGGCGAAATTAAATGCGGAAAAGAAGACGGCGACCAGCCGTATTTATCCACGCTGGCTGTTTATCAGAATCCAGTCAGCCTTATTAACGATTTTGTGCATCGTGCGATCGGCACCGAAATCTGGCGCGGGAACGTCACCGACGCAAAGAAACTGCTGACCGAAAGTAAACGCTTTGCGGCGCTGTGCCAGTCAGCTTTTGACCAGCTTAATAACGATAAGGAACAAGAGTAATGCCGGATTTAATGGACATGGTGCAGCAGCGCCAACAGGACATGTTAGAGCACCAGATCGCCAACGCCCGGAACATCCAACGCGGCGTTTCTGCGTTTGTGTGCGAAGACTGCGATCACCCCATTCCCGAAGCGCGTCGCGCTGCCATCGTCGGCGTGACCCGTTGCGCGTCTTGTCAGGGTATTCAGGAAATGAAAAGTAAGCATTATCGGGGTGGGTTGTGAATACCGTTATCGATACCCGTTGTTTTTCTGCCGATGCAATCAACATTAACTCAGTATCTGGCGGTAAAGATTCGCTGGCGCAATGGCTGTTGGCTATTGAGGCTGGCGTAACAACCATCCGTGTATTTGCTGATACAGGGCATGAACACCCGCAGACAATGGAATATCTGGATTATCTGGAATCCAAGCTGGGGGAAATACGCAGGGTTAAGGCGTCGTTTGATGACCGTATAGCAGGAAAGCGCAAGTTTATTGCTGAGCGCTGGCCTGTCACGCTGGTAACTGAATGCGGTATGACTGATGCACAGGCCACCGCAACGGTTGCCCGTGCGCTTGATGTTCTTCATCCAACAGGTATTCCTTTTCTGGATTTGTGTATGTGGAAAGGCCGCTTTCCGTCCACAAAAGCGCGATTTTGTACTTTTGATCTGAAGCACGCGCCTATTCGTGATCAAATCGTCATGCCGCTACTGGCTGAATATGACGAGGTTATCAGTTGGCAAGGTGTCCGAGCGGAAGAATCCCCCGCACGCGCATTACTGCCTGAATGGGAAACGGACGCCGACAACACACCGGGGTTACATGTCTACCGCCCGATACTGACATGGACTCATGCCGATGTGTTTGCATTAGCACGTCGCCACGGAATCAAACCCAATCCACTCTATCAGCAGGGATGCAGCCGAGTAGGCTGTATGCCGTGCATCCATGCACGAAAATCTGAGTTAGCGGAAATATTCAGTCGTTGGCCCGAAGAAGTGGCGCGTGTGGCTGAGTGGGAACGGCTGGTTGCCGCCTGTTCGCGTCGTGGTAACAGTACGTTTTTTCCTTCAACTCAAGATCCACATAAAGCCGAGCGCCGTATTGAGTTCATTAGCGTTGAATCCCACGGTATTGAAACCTATAGAGACTGGGCGTTGACCTCACGCGGCGGAAACCAGTTCGATCTATTTGCAGGCATGAATGACAAGGCCGTGTGCAGCAGCGTTTACGCTGGAATTTGTGAATGACCATTACCCGCCGGGGGCGAACTGCTCCCACACCTCCTCCACCTTTTCCCGGTAGCACCCGCGAGGCGTTCGTGGGTGCGTATCCGTGGAACGCACAGCGCCCGGCCATCGTACCGGAAGAGAGACAGCTTACCCGTGAGGAATGGACTCAGGGGCAAGCCGTTTTAGCGAAAATTAACCAGCAACCGCACTTCCTGCGTGAAATCTGCCTGAATCGTTACGCTTACCTGAAAAAAAACAAAGGGATGCTGAGCGCTAATCGTTTTCTGATTAACAGCTTTATGCAGCGCATGTGGCCGCGTATCGAGGCAATCAATACCCGCCATGCCATAAACCGCCATGCCTCCGAGCGTTTCCTGTCTGAATCTGACGCCTATCAAACGCTCCCCGGTATGAATGACAAAACGCTGGAGCGTCTGGCCGCGCGTATTTCCGACCAGATATTTTCTGCGTATGAGGAAATGAGCGATGCCATGAAAGCGCAGTTTGGCGGTCAGCCTGACGCGCTCTTTACCGACGAGGCACAAGCAGAGCTTTTCGGCCATGTCGCCAGCATGGCGCGTGCGTTCAATATCACTCCGCTTTTCTGGAAGAACTACCGCAAAGGCACGCTGGATATACGCAAGGCGATAGCCAGCGTTTCCCGCCTGATTAATGAGGAATGGTGGACTCGCCAGCTTAAAGCCCAGCGTACCCGCTGGCGTGAGGCGCTGAATATTGCCGTCGGTCAGGTCAGTAAAAAGGCGTCCCCCTATGCCAGCAAGATGGCGATCCGCGATGTACAGGCGCGTCGCCTCGCCAACATGGATTATCTGAAAAACTGTGAGCTGGAGAACGTCGCAACAGGTGAACGTATCGACCTGATCGACAAAGTGATGGCAAGTATTTCTAACCCGGAAATCCGGCGTATGGAGCTGATGAGCACTATCGCCGGGATTGAGCGTTACGCCAGCGAACAGCGAGATGTCGGGATGTTTATCACTATCACCACGCCGTCGAAGTATCACCCGACCCGCGTGATCGGTAAGGGCGAAAACGAGAAAGTCCAGTTTAACCGGAACTGGGACAATGAAGCGTTTACGCCAAAAGACGGTCAGCGCTATCTGGTCAGGATATGGGGCAAGATGCGTACCGCATTTAAAGACGCAGACCTGAAAGTTTACGGGATGCGTGTTGTTGAGCCACACCACGACGGGACACCACATTGGCACATGATGCTGTTTTGCAAGCGTGCACATCGCCAGTCAGTCATCGACATTATGCGCCGCTATGCCCTGAAAGAAGACGGCGACGAACGCGGCGCGGCTAAGTACCGCTTTGAATGTAAACACCTCAATAAGGGCGGTGCTGCTGGCTACATTGCTAAATACATCGCCAAAAACATTGATGGCTATGCGCTGGACGGCCAACTGGACGACGAAACCGGAAAGCCGCTGCGTGATATGGCCGCAGCCGTGACCGCGTGGGCGTCAACGTGGCGTATCCCTCAATTTAAACCTATCGGTATTCCCACAATGGGCGCTTACCGCGAGTGCCGAAGCGGCACGTTACGCAGCGTCAATCTTACTGACCAGTTCGACAAACAGGTCGAGGCGGTTCGCTGCGCTGCTGACGCTGGCGACTTTGCCGCGTACATGGCCGCACAGGGCGGCGCGAATGTTTCCCGCGAACTGCAAACGGTGCGTGTTGCGCGCCGGGTATCTGACCAGCTCAACGAGTATGACGAAGAGGTGCAAAAGGTGGTCGGGATTTTTGCCCCGCATTTGGGCGCGGGTCATGTATTTGAAACCCGGACAACTGAGTGGCGCATCGTTTCTAAAGCCGTTGACCTTGAGCCTTTGACTTTAAAAAGCGCCCTCGGCGCGCCTCGGAGTCCTGTCAATAACTGTGGGTTGGGTTCTCAACGGTCGGGCGCTAATGTCAAAAAGCAGGCCGAAAACAGCGGCGTAGCGCCGACATCAGAAACCGATAACCCACCGATTGACTGGAATGACGACGCGGCTGTGAGGGCGCTAGGAATGCGTCTACGTGAGCAATCCGTCAGGAAAAACCATAAGCAACGCGACTTTAACCCCAATACCCTCCGCGATCCGTCACCGTCAGCCAGATTGACGGGTGAAGAACGGGAGCGGATACCCCGTATTCAGCGTGATTTGATGCAGCGCGGTATCAGCGTTCAGCGCTGGGAGCTGGAAGCGCTGGCGCGTGGGGCAAAGATGAAGTTTGACGGCGAACTTATTTCATACCCGGTGGCTGATGAGTGGCCAGGGTTTAGTAATCAGATGGAGATAACTAATGATTAGCAACGAACAACATAACAAGAAATTAGGGATAACATGGGAACTCACACCTATTTATCAGTACAGCGTAATTGTCAGTGATGATGAAACGGGTGAAGTCCGTATGTACTGGAATGATTGCGATAAAACATACTATGAAACGTGTATAGCGGATGAAAAGCACTGCCGAGTTTTGTATGCCGAGACCGCCGTCAATCTTAGGACTTAGGAGGTGAACATGCCTAAATTACCCGTTACTGAGTGCTGCCTGTCTGGTTCGTCTGAGTGTTGGAACACACAAGGCTGGCATGATTTAAAGTTAATTCTGTGACATGTCACGGCGTGAAATGTTTAAGTGACATGTCACGCCGTTTTTCATGGTGTGGAACACATAACCAATCAGTCACCCGTAGCACACGAAGTGATTGACGAAAATTTCAATATGTAAAACACTGTATGCGCATACAGTATAAAATAAGGAAATGGCACCCCTTGGAAAACACGGAACACATACAAGCCGTTTTGTCGCGGGTTCAGTTAATCGCTGACATATCGTTAGTGGCTCAGTGCGATGTAGACGAATTAAAAACCGCGATGTCACTGATTGCGGATTTGGCGAACGGCACGATAGAAACCAGAGAATATCGGCAGATTACTGATAAGTCGGAACTGGTCGAATACCTGAGAAAACGATTAGAGGATGCCGTCTTTTAGCCATGCATGCATAACCCGCATGATTTTGCATGATGATCTACTGCCAATTTATCCCCGTTAACGCCATAGCTGACGCGGATCGCGCTGGATCGTGCGTGTGCATGAAAAGCGACACACAAAGCGGGCAGGCGTGGCGGGGATAGCATTGCGCGCGAGGGGGGGTAGAGGCGTGATTCATGCCGCGCCACTGCGCACCGCTACGAGGCGTTCTGCTTTGGTTTTATACGTTGGGTCGGTTTTTCACTGGTGCGTGTAGAACGCGATTGGTGAGGTCTGGCAGGGATGTAAAAAGCCGCTGGTTAGGCGGCTATGCTAAGGTTAGCAGTTAGTTAAAAAACTCTGGCTTTCTGTATGATGAAATTGACTATTCCCTGCACACCCTTTACATGGCTGGCCTGAGTTCTTAACTACTCGTATCGCTTTATCATCCCATAACTCTGACATGTCACTATCCTTGATATTCGTTACCACTAGTGCAGGAAAACCATTATCTTTTAGCCAGCGTTCAACGTCTCGCCTTCCCTTTAGTGTTTCGGCACGAGCAGTAAAGATACGAACTTCCTTTTTTTCTTTGCACCATGTGGTTACTCGTTTTGCCATTTGGGGAACAGGCTTACCAATTGCGGAACCCTGCCCTGATTTGTATTGCGCGAGTGTGCCGTCTAAGTCAACGCCAATCCATCCCATCGTTTTCCCCTTTAGTTAATTTGCATCAGCAATCAGCGTGTACGGCTTAAACGCGATCACCTCCATCCCCACTGCATCATTAACCTCTTTCATCCGTTCCTGTAGTGGCGTCAGCTCGTTCCTGACAAACACCTGACTCGCATTCACTACATCCCCAAAACCGCCCGCGTTATTCGGGATAATCCCCATCATCTGCGGCGGCACCCGGTGGGCGCTGAGCAGATCGTCACGGCTGGCGTTTTTTATGTTAAAGAAGTCGTCTTTTGTCGCCACCTCGCTGAGCGGCACAATCTTGATACCGTCCGGTTTGCCGTTGGGCGCGTAGAAAAATAAGTTCTTAAAATTCCCCAACCCTTTAGTGCCGTTCATCGCAGAGCGTAGCTTATCTACATCGGTGCCGCTTTGTGCCGCATCAGTCACGTACATGATGTAACCCGCATGTGCGCCATTCTGATAATACTTGCGCCGGAACAGCGTCGCGGATTCATTCAGCCATGCCGAGTTTAACGAGCTAAGATATTCCGGCAGGCCGTACATCTCCTGATTGATATCCGGCTCCAGCAGATGAAACACGCTACCCGGCTCAAAGCGGTGCGGCTCTTTGAATGACTGCACGAACCAGTAAACATCCTCTTCAACCCCGCGCCGGGTGTATTTGGCCGGGCTGGAGTCTAAGCGCAGGATGCCGCCTGTGCGATTCAGGCGCTTTTCCAGAAACGCATTACCAAACACCAGATAATCCAGTACAAAGCGGCTAAAATCCTGCTGGCTTAATAGCGGGTGCGGGATAAAGGTACTCACCAGAATGTTACGCTTCACGTAGATCGGTGAGCTGTGATGCACCGCTGCACGCAGGCTTTTAGCTAGCCCGCTGAAGTTGATCGGCGGCTCAATCCATCGGCCATTATGGATACACTCGGCATAGTCCAAAATGTCGCGGCGATCCAGAACGGCCGACGGCTCACCAAAAGTGAATGCCTCTATTGGTTGTGCCTGGCTAACGGGTGCCGCTTGTGATTTGCGATATTTACGCTTTTTCATGCGTCCATCCCCTTATTGTTGATGGCCTGTGACCAGTCGCATTCAAAAAACTGCCTGTATTCTGCCGGGGTGAATTCCCGCTTGATTGTCTCAATGTCGTGAAGGTTGCAGCCCTGAGCCGCTGCCTGTTCCAATGTCAGCGACTGACGCCAGACGCCATCAGCACCAAACGAGCTACCCGGCATAAAGAGGGCAGGCTGTGGATGCCTGCGCCGCGAAAAATCGCCGCGCCATACCTGGAACGCAGAATAGTTATCGGATACTGAACCGTACAGCGTCCGGCGGTGTTGTTTATACATCGACATAGATTTGGCGATTAACAATGCCGCTCGCGGGTTTTTGAACCACGGAAATTCATCAACATAAACATTACCTGAATAGACCGCGCAGTGGCTTTTTTCCCCTAAAAATGAAATCTGCGCATCTTTCAACAACACATGCCCGGCGCAGTTCGTTGACAGATTGACACCGACCTGCCACGCCACCGCTTGCATGTAAGTGCGTGCCACCTGTGCGCTTGCCTGTGTTGGAGCATAAAAAATCTGGTTGCGCCCGGTAGTCAGCGCGTCAAGCAGCGCTTCGCGTGCAAAAAATGCCGTTGCGCCAATCTGGCGCGCTTTGGTGATCGTGCGGTCAACGTTCAACCTGCCGACACGCTGCCAGACGGCTTGGTGCGGAAAGGTGAAACGCTCGATTGCCGTGTGGAGGTCGTCTATCTGGCTGGGGGTAAATGTGGTCATTTTCATTCGTTAAAGTCCAAAATGCTGACAGGGACATGACCGTTGATCGCGGTCAGGGGTTCGTTTAACAGCGCGTGCATGGTTGCCCATGCCACATCGGCGTGGCTGATTTCCTCGCTGCGGCTGGCTTCATAAGTGGTACGGTTGCCACTGGCCGTCATGGTTTTGCGTATGGCCATAAACGATTGGGTGATGTCGGTGTGGCTGGTGTCGTACTCCAGCCGCCCGCTAGTGATGGTGTCTTTTGCCTTGAGTACCATCGCGGTTTTGATTTCCGGGGAATATTTGATTTCGCGTGCCGCCGGGAAGAATCCCCGTACCAGTTGGTACACGCCCTGACCAATCCCCGTTGCATCAATGCCGATGTATTCGACGATGTATTTTTCCGTCAGCAGCTTGATAGCGTCGGCCTGTGCGGCAAAGTCCATGCCTTTCCACTGGAAGCGCTCCAGAATGCGGAATTTACCGCCCGGTGCCTGTGGCGGTGCCAGTACCACACAGCCTGCGCTGTCGCCTGTGTGCGACGGGTCGTAACCAATCCAGACAGGTTTATAGGCAAACGGGCGCAGCGCGTAAGGGTTAAAGTCCTCCCACTCTTCCAGCGCATCGACCATGCAGCGCTGTAATTCCTCAAACGGGAACACCGACGCCTTATCATCGACAAACTCGCACATCAGCAGGTTTTGATACTCTGCCGGGCTGTATTCCAGCGTGAGCTGGTCAAGGTCGAACAGGTTGCAGCCCCCGGCCAGCGCATCTTCTACCGTCACAATCTGCCGCCACTGGCCGTCGCCGCACAACACGCCGTCGGAAAGGTTGGCATGGCTTAAATCCAGATGAAGGTGATCGGCTTTGTTGCTGCGTCCCTTGTTGAATAGCTCGCCCGACCAGAACGGATAGGCGCTGTGTGCCAGACTCGACGGCGTGGAGAAATACGTGCTGCGCCATTTCTTATGCAACGACATGCCGCTGGCGACCTTGCGCAGTTCCTGAAACTTGGGTATCCAGAAATATTCATCCAGATACAGATTTCCCGTGTAGCTCTGCGCGGTGCGAATGTTGGTGCCGAGGAAGAACAGGCGCGCCCCGTTGGGCAGCACCATCGGATCGCCTTTCAGGTCAACATCGACCAGCCGGGCAAAGTCGATAATGTAGTTTTTAAAGACGTGCGCCTGCGCCTTACTCGCTGACAGGAAAATCTGATTACGCCCGGTGATGAGCGCATCAATCAGCGCTTCTCGCGCAAAATAGAACGTCGCCCCAATCTGACGCGATTTCAGGATATTGCGGATACGGTGCTGTAGCCCGGCCTGATGCCAGCCGCGCTGGTATTCGAAAATCTCACTCAGGAAAATGTCGTTCAGCTTCTCAATGGCTGCATCACTGAACGCGTTCTTTTCCGGTGCCTTACGTTCCCCCTTGTTGCGGTTGCGCACGTTGGGATTGAGATCGGCCTCGTTACCCGTCTGGCTGTAGCGGTTTACCCGCGCCAGCCGCTCAATCTGACGGCCTAACAGGTCGATTTCTTTGTAGTCATGCCCCTCCTTTTTCGTCTTCATGATGAGCTGGATCAACCGTGCTTCCAGACTGGCTTCCACACGCGATACCGGGGCGATAGCGTCCCAGCCGTCGCGCTGCTTCCAGCTCTGAACGGTCGGCGTTTTCTGGTTCAGCATTTCCCCAATCTGACGTACCGAAAAGCCCTGCCAATAGAGCAAGGCGGCTTGTCGTCGTGGGTCGCTGATGAGGGTGGTATCGATGGCGGTATTCATGACAGCAAGGCTACGTCAGCGCCCCCCTTCACCGCCTTAACCCCTTGTTGTGCCAACGGTTAGCGAACCGTGATTGATGGCACGGCAGGGTGTCACGCCGGATACTCGCCCCGACTTCCCGCAAACAACGGATGAGAAAATGGCAAAGAAAGTTTCTAAGTGGTTCCGCGTTGGTGTCGAAGGTGACACTTGCGATGGCCGCATCATTGATGCAAATGATATTCAACATATGGCGGAGACGTTTGATCCGCGTGTCTATGGTTGCCGCATCAACCTTGAACACCTGAAAGGCTTGCTGCCCGATAGCCCGTTTCGTCGCTACGGCGATGTGGTCGAGCTGAAAGCGGAAAAGATTGATGATGATTCGGCACTCAAAGGAAAACTGGCGCTGTTTGCCAAAATCACCCCGACTGACGAGCTGATCGCCCTGAATAAGGCCTCGCAAAAGGTCTATACCTCCATGGAAATCCAGCCCAATTTTGCCAACACAGGCAAAGCCTATCTGGTCGGTCTGGCCGTCACTGACGATCCAGCCAGTCTAGGCACGGAAATGTTGGAATTCAGTGCAAAGGCAAAACAAAATCCGCTTGCTACCCGTAAATCCTCCCCGGAAAACCTCTTTTCTGTCGCTACCGAGGTGACGCTGGAGTTTGACGATCTGCCGGACGCAGAACTGACGTTGTTAACTCGCGTGAAAGCCCTGTTTGGCCGCAAGCAGTCCAGCGACGACGCCCGTTTTAATGATGTGCATGAGGCCGTGGCCGAAGTGGCCGGGCAGGTGCAGACCAACGCCGACAGCGTGGAGCAACGCTTTACCCAGCTTGAGCAACGCCAACAGCAGGATATTGCCACGCTGACGCAGAAGCTGAGTGCCAATGAACAGCAGTTCGCCGATCTCAAAGCCACGCTGGACGGCACAGAAAGCCTGTCACAGAAACGTCGCCCCCCGGCTACAGGTGGCGACGGTGAAACCTCACTGCTGACCAACTGCTAACCGGGGCGCTGCCCCTCGAATCCCTTTTTCAGAAAGAACAGGAAAAACAATGCGTAAAGAAACCCGTTTTAAATTTAATGCCTACCTGACGCAGCTTGCCAGCATCAACGGCGTTGAGGTGGAAACGCTGAGCAAAAAATTCAGCGTTGAGCCGTCCGTCACGCAGTCACTGATGGAAGTGGTGCAAGAGTCGTCCGACTTCCTGACCCGCATCAATATCGTGCCTGTTGCCGAGTTGACCGGGGAAAAAATCGGCCTCGGCGTGTCCGGGTCAGTTGCCAGCACAACGGACACCTCAAACGGTGACGAGCGCGAAACCGCTGATTTACTGAGTCTGGAAGCGCGCCAGTACAAATGCGAACAGATGAACTTTGATTTCCATATCCGCTACAACACCCTCGACCTGTGGGCGCGTTTTCAGGATTTCCAGTTACGTTTACGTAACGCCATCGCCAAACGTCAGTCGCTGGATTACATCATGGCCGGATGGCACGGTGTGAAACGTGCGGCGACCTCTGACCGCGCTAAAAATCCGTTATTGCAGGACGTGGCCGTGGGCTGGTTGCAGAAATACCGCAACGAATCCCCCCAGCGAGTCATGGATAAGGAAACGGAAGAAGATGGCACGGTGATTTTTGAAAAAATCCGCGTTGGCCTGGGTGAAGCGGCTGCATATGTCACGCTCGATGCGCTGGTAATGGATGCAACCAACAGCATGATCGCCGAATGGCACCAGGAAGACCCTGACTTGGTGGTGATTTGTGGCCGTCAGTTGCTGGCTGATAAGTATTTCCCGCTGGTCAACCAACAGCAGCCTAATAGCGAAACGCTGGCCGCTGACGTGATCATCAGCCAGAAGCGTATCGGCAATTTACCCGCCGTGCGCGTGCCCTATTTCCCGGCTAACGCGTTGTTGATCACCCGTCTGGATAACCTGTCGATTTACTACATGGACGACAGCCACCGTCGCCACCTCGAAGAGAACGCCAAGCGTGACCGTATTGAAAACTACGAATCCATTAAACAGGATTACGTGGTGGAAGATTACGACTGTGGCTGTCTGATTGAAAATATTGTGCTAGGTGATTTCCGCACCGAGGAAGAGAAAACCAAAGACGCGAAAGCCAAAGCGGGAGACTAAGTCATGCTAAGCCCTGCCCAGCGTCACATGATGCGGGTATCAGCGGCGATGGCGTCGCGGCGGGAGAATGATCCGCTGCGACAGGCCACCGGATACGAGCAAATGTTGTTCCGGCTTGCGGCTGACAAACGCACGCTAAAACAGGTGCGCTCAGTAGAGCGTAAAGCTGAGATGAAAAGCGGTCTGTTGCCCACGTATGCCCCGTGGGTGGCGGGCGTACTCGCCAACGGTCGCGGCGCACAGGACGCGGTATTGATGACGGTCATGGTGTGGAAGCTCGATGCCGGAGACGTCCCCGGCGCGCTGGAGATTGCCCGTTATGCACTCCAGCACAAACTGGTGATGCCGGAGGGTTACACCCGCCCGACGCCGTACCTGTTAGCCGAGGAAGTCGCCGACGCCGCAACCCGCGCCCATACCGCCGGGCAGTCGCTCAACATTGACCTGCTGATCGACACGTTGACGCTGACCGATGCGGAAGACATGCCCGATCAGGTGCGCGCCAAGCTGCACAAAATCATCGGCCTGATATTGCGCAGCGGTAAGCCGGAGCAAGCCCTGTTTCACCTGAAACGCGCCTTTCAGCTTGATAGCCGAAGCGGTGTGAAAAAAGACATAGAGCGGCTGGAAACCGCGCTGCGCAAAGCAGCGGCCAGCCGTTAACCCAACGCGCCCCGCGCCGGGCGGCACACAGGCCGGAACAGTTCACTGTTTTCTGTGCCTGTGTCCACCGCCCACCTATTCAGAGGTTGTCATGACGACAATGATTTTCCCCGCGAAAGCGGAGCCACGCCCGGATGCGGTGGTTATCCCTGTGCCCGAGAAACAGGATGCAGTTATCGAGAACACCTTCTTCTGGCCGGATGTGGAGCCGGGAACGCTGCGTACGCTGATGCGTCTTGAGAACACTGTTACGCCGGAGCGCCTGCGCCATGCGGCATTAACCGCGATTTCCGAAGTCAATGCCGAACTGTTCGAGTACCGCAAGGCGCAGGTGGCGGCAGGGTTTACCACGCTTGCCGCCGTTCCGGCTGAGCGGCTCGACGGCCAGAGCGAAAAACATCATCACTATCTGCGTGCGGTCAGCGCCATTACCACAGCGACGTTGTACGAGCGCTACCGGGGCTATGACGCCAGCGCCAAAGGCGACCGCAAGGCCGATGCGCTCGACGGCACGATTGATGAACTGTGGCGCGATGCGCGCTGGTCAATCAGTCAGTTGCAGGATAAGCCCCGCTGCATCATCGGGCATATCTGATGAACGTTATCGCACAGCAGGGCGACACGTTAGATGCCCTCTGTTATCGCCATTACGGACGCACGCGGGGTGCCGTTGAGGCGGTATTAGCCGCTAATCCGGGGCTGGCCGAATTCGGGGCGATCTTGCCTCACGGCACCGCAGTGACACTGCCGGATATTGCCAGCGCCCCTGTCCGTGAATCCGTTCAGTTATGGGAGTGAACCGTGAACGAACCCGATAAAAGTATTTTGTCTTTATTCCTGATCGGCGCGCTGATTGTCGTCGGAAAAGTGCTGGCAGGCGGGGAGCCTGTCACGCTGCGCCTGTTTATTGGTCGCGTGCTGCTGGGCGGCTTTGTGTCGATGGTAGCGGGTGTGGCGTTGGTACAGTTTCCCAACCTGTCACCCGTTGCCATCAATGGCATCGGTGCCGCGTTGGGAATCGCGGGCTATCAGGCGATTGAGTTGCTGATTAAAAGTCAGTTGGACAAGAGGAAGAAAACCGATGGCGAACAGTAAAAATCTGACAGCCTTTCTGGACATGCTGGCCTTTTCCGAAGGAACGGCTAAACATCCTTTAACGCGTAATAACGGCTATGACGTGATTGTTACCGGACTGGACGGCAGGCCGGAAATTTTCACCGACTACCGCGATCACCCGTTCGCAGCGGGTCGTCCGGCAAAGGTGTTTAACCGCCGGGGCGAGAAGTCCACCGCATCCGGGCGTTACCAGCAGCTTTATCTGTTCTGGCCACATTATCAGAAACAGATGGCGCTGCCGGATTTTAGCCCCGCGTCGCAGGACAGACTCGCCGTGCAGCTAATCAGCGAGCGCCGGGCGCTGGATGATATCGAGCGTGGTGACATTGAACGGGCGATTTCCAAGTGCCGGAATATCTGGGCGTCGTTGCCGGGTGCAGGTTACGGCCAGCGTGAACACAACATTGATAAGCTGCTTCAGGTGTACCAGCAGGCCGGGGGAATACTGGCATGAGTAAGCTGACGCAGTTTCTCGCCATCGTAGTCGCCTGCCTGTTGGGCGTGCTCGTTGTGGTTAAGTGGCAACTGTCCCGCGCTAACAGCACGTTAGGCAAGCAGGCTATTACCCTGAGCCAGCAGAAAGACACGCTGCTGGCTCAGTCTGCCGCTATCGGAACGTTGCAAGACAGCGCCCTGCGCAATGAACAGGCACAGGCGGAGCTGCGCACGAAACTATCACAGGCCGGGCAACTGGCCGCTTCCCGCGATAAAACCATGACGAGGCTGATTAATGAAAATGCCGATCTGCGCCGCTGGTACGGCACTGCTTTGCCTGACGATATTAAGCGGCTGCACCGCCGCCCCGCCTTTGACAACCCCGACGCTTATTTACGTTGGCTGTCCGAGAGTAGCGAGCTGCCCGATACCGGGCAGCTCCCCGGAAACCAACGGTGATGTAAGCGCGGATAATCGCCAACTGGAAAGCGCACTGGTGAGCTGTGCGCTACAGGTCGAAACCATCAAACACTGTCAGGAACAACACGATGCTGAAACCCAACAGCCTGCGCCTCGCCTTAAGTGATGCGGTGCCGGTACTGAAAAATAACCCGGATATGCTGCGCGTCTTTATCGACAGCGGCGCGATAGCGTCAACGCTGGCACAGTCACTGTCGTTTGAGAACCAGTACATGCTGAATCTGGTCATCACGGATTTTACCGACGATATCGACTGGCTACTGGTGCCGATTCAGGCGTGGTTACGGGAAAATCAGCCCAATATCACCAGTGACCCTAAAGGGTTTACCTACCTTGCTGACATTAACAATGACGGAAGCTGTGATATCAGCATCAGCCTGAAACTCACTGAACGGGTGATCGTCAAAGCGGTAGATAAGGCATTGCACGTCACCCACGCGCCAGAGCCGCCGTTACCTGTTCCCGTCACTCGCCCAGATTCCATGTATATCAAAGGCGAATTAGTGAGTCAGTGGCATGAATGAGCTGAAACCGTTTGACGACAAGCTGGCCGCGCTGCTTGCCAGCCTGTCAGCATCTGGCCGTCGAAAGCTGGCCGGAACGGTGGCAAAAGCCCTGCGCGGTAGCCAGCAGCAGCACATCAAACAACAGCAGGCACCGGATGGCACGGCCTATGCCCCACGCAAAGCACAGACGATCAAAGGCAAGAAGGGACGTGTTAAGCGTCAGATGTTCCAGAAACTGCGCACCGCCAAATACCTGAAAGCCAAAGGCACTGCCGATGCGGCCAGCGTGGAATTTGTCGGGCGAGTGCAGCGCATGGCGCGGGTGCATCATTACGGCCTGCGTGATCGACCTAGCCGCAACGGTGACGATGTGCAATACGAGGCACGGCCGCTGCTGGGATTCAGTGAAACCGATATCAACCGTGTGGAAAATGAGGTGATTAAACACCTTTCGTTGTCTGACTGACCAGCAAACCGCATCACATTGCCGCCGTTCTCCCCCGGCGGCATGCTTTCCCCATGAAAACACAAGCCACCCTTACCGAACTTCAGCGCCTCTTGCGCAACCTGATCCGTGTCGGCGTCGTGACCCACGTCAACACCACGGATGCCCTGTGCCGGGTGCAAACTGGCGACATGACCACAGGCTGGTTGAACTGGTTAACCCGCCGTGCCGGGCGTTCCCGCGACTGGTGGGCACCGTCCATCGGTGAACAGGTGTTGATCTTGTCCATCGGCGGCGAACTGGACACCGCCTTTGTGCTCCCCGGCATCTATTCCAATGACAACCCCGCACCGTCAGCCTCTGCCGATGCGTATCACGTCAGCTTTCCAGACGGTGCGGTGATTGAGTACGAACCCGCTACCGGGGCGCTGACCGTCAGCGGGGTTAAAACCGCCACACTCACCGCGTCTGAATCCCTCACCGCGACGGTGCCGCTGGTCACGGTGAAAGCGTCAACCCGCATCACACTCGACACGCCAGAAGTGGTCTGTACCAACAAGCTGATTACGGGAACGCTGGAAGTGCAAAAAGGCGGGGAAATGCGCGGCAATATTCAGCATTCCGGCGGGTCGCTGTCATCAAACGGCAAAGTGTTACATACCCATCAACACCCCGGCGACAGCGGCGGCACAACGGGTGCGCCACTATGATCGCCCGTTACCTCGGCATGAGTCGTGACAGTGGCCAGACCCTCGGCGACCTTGAGCACATTCGCCAGAGCGTGCGCGACATTCTCATCACACCTGTCGGGTCGCGGGTGATGCGCCGGGATTACGGGTCGCTGCTGTCGGCGCTGATCGACCAGCCGCAAAACCCCGCCGTGAAATTGCAGGTCATGGCCGCGTGTTACATGGCGCTGCTGCGCTGGGAGCCACGTATCACGCTGACGGCCATCAACCTGACGAGCACATTCGACGGCAAGCTGGCTGTTGATATTACGGGCGTGCTGGCTGACAGCAACGCCGTTTCCCTTTCTGTTCCTGTGAGCTGACACGATGGCGATGATTGATTTAAGCCAGCTTCCCGCGCCTGCCGTGGTGGAAGAACTGGACTACGAGGCAATTTACACCGAGCGCAAGGCGATGCTGCTGTCGCTCTACCCAGAAGACCAGCGCGTCGCTGTTGCCCGTACGCTGACGTTGGAATCAGAGCCACTTGTCAAGCTGTTACAGGAAAACGCCTATCGTGAACTGCTGTGGCGGCAGCGCGTCAATGAAGCCGCCCGCGCCGTGATGGTAGCCTTTGCGCAGGGAGATGACCTCGATCAGCTCGGCGCGAATTTTAGCGTCACCCGTCTGGTTATCACCCCGGCTGACGATTCAACGTTACCGACAACACCTGCCCTGATGGAGTCCGACAGCGATTTACGCCTGCGCATTCAGCAGTCTTTCGAGGGTTTAAGCGTTGCCGGGTCGGTTGGTGCTTACCAGTACCACGGACGCAGCGCCGACGGGCGCGTGGCCGATGTGTCGGTTATCAGCCCCAGCCCGGCCAGCGTCACCGTGTCGGTGCTGTCACGCGAGGGTGACGGCAGCGCCAGCCCGGAGCTGGTCGCTATTGTTACCGCCGCGCTGAACGGCGAAGACGTGCGCCCGGTGGCTGACCGGGTAACGGTGCAATCCGCCGCGATTGTACCGTATGAGATTGCCGCCACGCTGTATCTGTATCGGAGTCCCGAAGCGGAGCCAGTGCGTGCCGCCGCCGAACAGAAGCTGAAAGCCTATATCAGTGCGCAGCACCGATTGGGGCGGGATATTCGTCGCTCGGCGATTTACGCTGCGCTGCACGTTGAAGGCGTGCAACGGGTCGAACTGACGACACCCGCCGCTGATATCGTGCTGACCGCCGCGCAGGCGTCCTACTGTTCCGGCTATCGGCTGAATGTGGGTGGTGCCGATGAGTGATAGCCGTCTGTTGCCTGTCGGATCGTCTGCGCTCGAAGTCGCCGCCGCCACCGCGTGTGCCGAGATTACCCGCGTACCGGTTCCGCTGCGCCAGTTGTGGAACCCGGATACCTGCCCGGCACACCTGCTGCCGTATCTGGCGTGGGCGTTTTCCGTTGACCGCTGGGATGAGGCGTGGCCGGAGAGTGTGAAACGGCAGGTGATCCGTGATGCATTCTTTATCCATCGTCATAAAGGCACTATCGGTGCATTGCGCCGCGTGGTGGAGCCGTTTGGTTATCTGATCCGTATCAGTGAATGGTTTCAGAACGGCGGAGAGCCAGGCACGTTCCGGCTAGACATCGGCGTGCAGGACAGCGGCATCACCGAAGAAACCTTTTACGAGCTGGAGCGGCTGATTGCTGACGCCAAACCCGCGTCCCGTCACCTGTTGGGGATGAATATTAACCTCGACACGCAGGGCGCGGCCTATGTTGCCGCCACACTTTACGGCGGCGATGACCTGACCATTTACCCCTATTTTCCTGAAACCATTACTGTGTCCGGTCTGGATGTGACCGGGGCAGCACTTCATTTAATCGACAACGTGAGCGTAACCGCATGAGTGCAACCTATTTTGCTCTGTTAACCAATATCGGCGCGGCCAAACTGGCTAACGCCACCACGCTGGGGAGTCGTCTGAACATCACCCGGATGGCCGTGGGTGACGGCGGCGGCGTCTTGCCAACCCCGAACCCGGCACAAACCACGCTGATTAACGAAAAGCGCCGGGCGGCACTCAACAACCTGAGCATTGACCCGAAAAACCCCAGCCAGATTATCGCCGAGCAGGTGATCCCCGAAAATGAGGGCGGTTGGTGGGTGCGGGAAGTTGGCCTGTTTGATGATGAAGGTAATCTGATTGCTGTCGCCAATTGCCCGGAGACGTACAAACCGCTATTACAGCAGGGAAGCGGCCGTATTCAGACTGTGCGCATGATTTTGATTGTCAGCAGTACCGATGCCGTGACGCTGAAAATTGATCCGGCGGTGGTACTGGCAACGCGGGGTTATGTTGATGATGTACTGGCTGAGCATGAAAAGAGTCGCAAACATCCTGACGGGACACTGACGGCAAAAGGATTCGTGCAACTGAGCAGCGCGACGAACAGTGAGAGTGAGCTACTGGCCGCAACCCCAAAAGCGGTGAAAGCGGCAAATGATAATGCCAATGGGCGTGTACCCGTGACGCGCAAAGTCAACGGCAAGGCGCTGACGGCTGACATTACACTAAGTGCCGGAGATGTCGGGGCATATACTAAACTGGAAACCGATACGGCTGTTTCTGTCGCCACAACTGCCGCGAACACTGCCGCTACGGCAGCAGCTAACGCCAACACCAACGCCAATGGCCGTGTGCCGTCCGGGCGTACCGTCAACGGTAAAGCGCTGTCGGCAGATATCGCGCTGGGTGCCGAGGATGTCGGGGCATACACGAAAGCCGAAACCGACACCCGCGTCGCCGCAGCAACCACCGCCGCGAATAATGCCGCTACAGCAGCGGCCAACGCCAACACGAACGCTAATGGCCGTGTGCCGTCCGGGCGTACCGTCAACGGTAAAGCGCTGTCGGCAGATATCGCGCTGGGTGCCGGAGATGTTGGCGCGCTGACAGATACACAAGCCTCGCAAAAATATGCACTACGTTCGATTAAGATTAATGGAAAGCCGTTATCGGCTGATGTCAATTTATTGGCGGGTGACATTGATACGTGGAATAAAACGGAGTCCGATGGACGTTATCTGATGAAATCGGCAACCGCTGCCGCCGCAACTAAACTGGCTACCCCTCGTAAAATTAACGGCGTGCCGTTCGATGGTTCAACAGATATCAACCTCAAGCCCCAAGACCTCGGTTTTGGGGAAGCTCTGTTGGCTGAGAATGGTCATCAAAAACTGCCGGGCGGGTTAATCATTCAATGGGGGCGTATTGCTATTGATAGTGCTGAGACTGCGTATCCAGTTTTGTATCCGATAGAATTTCCAACCGCCGCGTTTAATGTCCAATGTACATCTGGCTATGAGTCAGCACGTCAGAATGACGGTATTTTAGCGCAGGCATTGAACGTTACGCGGCGCGGCTTTGATGTGAATAGACAAGATGTTGGTATCGTTTTACATCCTAATAATCCTGTAATCATGTGGTTTGCTATCGGTTGTTGATTGTTTAATAACCGATATTTTTACACTACTCAACACGCTGAAATAATGTTGTTCGTGCTGCTTTTCCGTCTGATGAATTGATATAACCTAGACATCTCCATGAACCTGTAGCTGCGAGTGTTATTGAATAGCCAACATCAGCAGACGAAAATGCTAGCGACGGCTTATCTTGTGTTGACGTAATAACATCGCCTGGATTAACGGGGTTGATATTTGTATTCGTCGTAACACGTAAAAATGCGATAGAACCAATTCCATCTATCTCCCCAAAACCGAGGTTTTAGAATATTGATCGTTACAACCGATCAATAACGCCTAATCGATCTGTATAAACGTTTATAAAATCATCACCCACAATGTCATTATGTAATGGTTTTAAAAAATAATGATATATCAGGGAAAGCGAAGCCCACTGTTAGCGAGACAGTGGGCTTTTTTCATGCCTGTTTTCTGCCTCGCTGTTGTGCCAGTCGTCACCGTACCCGCATCACTCGCCCACACTCGACTCACGCCAGACAATAACCGCTCCTGACACTGCAATCGTGCTATTAGCCGGAGCCTCATTCATGAGTGATTACCACCACGGCGTGCAGGTCGTCGAAGTCAACGACGGCACGCGCGTCATTTCTACTGTATCAACGGCCATTATCGGCATAGTGTGTACCGCCGCCGATGCCGACGCGGCAACCTTTCCCCTCAATACCCCGGTACTGATTACTAATGTGCTGTCTGCCGTCGGCAAGGCCGGGAAAAAAGGCACGCTGGCCGCTGCGTTGTTGGCCATCGCTGACCAGTCCAAACCCGTTACCGTTGTGGTGCGCGTGGCTGAGGGTAAAGACGAGGCCGAAACCATCAGTAATGTGATCGGCGGCAGTGACGAAAACGGCAAATACACCGGGATGAAAGCCCTGTTAGATGCGCAGGCCGTCACTGGCGTAAAACCCCGCATCCTTGGCGCGCCGGGGCTGGATTCGTTACCCGTTGCCACCGCGTTAGCGTCCATCTGCCAGTCGTTGCGCGCATTCGGTTACGTCAGTGCGTGGGGCTGTAAAACCCTGTCGGACGCCATCAACTACCGCGATAATTTCAGCCAGCGTGAATTGATGGTGATCTGGCCGGATTTTATCGCATGGGACACCACGTCCAATGCCAGCGCCACGGCGTATGCCACCGCTCGCGCTCTGGGACTGCGTGCCAAAATCGACCAGGATACAGGCTGGCATAAAACCCTGTCTAACGTCGGCGTGAACGGCGTGACGGGCATCAGCGCGTCGGTATTTTGGGATTTGCAGGCACCCGGCACCGATGCGGATTTACTGAATGAAGCGGGTGTCACCACGCTGGTTCGTAAAGACGGCTTCCGCTTCTGGGGTAACCGCACCTGTTCTGACGATCCGCTGTTCCTGTTTGAGAACTACACCCGCACCGCGCAGGTGCTGGCCGATACGATGGCCGAAGCGCACATGTGGGCAGTCGATAAGCCCGTTACCGCGACGCTAATCAAAGACATTATCGAAGGTATCAAGGCCAAATTCCGTGAGCTGAAATCTAACGGCTACATCATTGATGCCGATTGCTGGTATGACGACACCGCCAACGATAAGGAAACGCTCAAGGCCGGGAAACTGTATATCGATTATGACTATACCCCCGTTCCCCCATTGGAAAATCTCACCCTGCGCCAGCGCATCACTGATAAATATCTGGTGAATTTGGCCGCGTCGGTTAACAGCTAAGGAGCTAACGCACTATGGCACTGCCTCGTAACCTGAAATTTATGAATCTGTTCAATGACGGCATGAGCTACATGGGTGTCGCCACCGCCGTTACATTGCCTAAGTTGACGCGCAAGCTGGAGAACTATCGCGGCGGTGGCATGAACGGCACCGCGCCGATTGATTTTGGGCTGGATGATGACGCACTGGCGATGGAATGGACGCTCGGCGGTTTTGCTGACGAAACCCTGTGGCGCCAGTACGCTGCACCGGGCGCAGATAAAGTGCTGCTGCGCTTTACCGGGTCATACCAGCGTGACGACACAGGGGAAATTTCGGCGGTTGAAGTAGTGATGCGTGGCCGTCATAAAGAAATCGACGGCGGCGAGAGTAAACAGGGGGAAGCTACTGAAACCAAGGTTTCGACCCAATGCACCTATTACAAGCTGACCATTGACGGCAAAGAGATGATCGAGATTGACACCATCAACATGATTGAGCGTGTTGTCGGCGTTGACACGATGGAGCAACACCGTCGGGCAATCGGTCTGGCGTAACCCTATCGGCCAGCACGGTGCTGGCTGTCTTCTTTCTATTTTCTATCTGAACACAGAGGCAACATCATGAACGAACACGACAACGTGGTAACACTGGAAACCCCAATCAAACGCGGAGATACCCTGGTCGAAACGGTCACCCTGATTAAACCGACTGCCGGGACACTGCGCGGTGTCAGCCTTGCAGCCCTTGCAGGGTCTGACGTAGACGCGATGATTAAAGTGTTGCCGCGTATGACCCTCCCGGCATTGACCGAGGCCGAAATCACCCGCATGGAATTGCCGGATATGATAACCATCGCGGGCAAGGTGATCGGTTTTTTGACGCCGAAATCGCAACAGGGAACCTCCCACGAAGCCTGACGGTTGATGAGCTGATGGCGGATATCGCGGTGATTTTTCACTGGCCACCCTCCGAAATGTACCCCATGACATTAACCGAGTTAATCCTGTGGCGCGATAAAGCGCTCAAACGCAGCGAACATGCCCATGAGTAACAGTCTACAACTCAGTGTATTGCTGCGCGCCGTTGATCAAGCAACCCGTCCCTTTCGGGCGGTGCAGGATGCGGCACGCACACTGTCCGGTGAAATTCAGGGTTCACAGGAGCAGTTGAAAAACCTGAACGCACAGGCCGGGCGTATTGAGGGGTTCAGAAAAACCAGCGCGCAACTGGCGAGTACAGGCCGGGCGCTGGAACAGGCAAAAGCCGACGCCGCCGCGTTGGCAGTAGCGTTCCGCAATACCGCCAACCCGACCCGCGCCCAAACTAAAGCACTGGAAGAGGCTCGCAAAAAAGCGGCAGAGTTGCAGGCGCAACAAAACCGCTTGCGGTTGTCTGTTCAGAACCAGCGTAGCGCTTTGCGTGAAGCGGGTATTGATACGCGTAATCTGGCGGGGGCAGAGCGTCAACTCAGAACGGATATTGCGGCTGCTACCGACACCCTGAACCGCCAACGGGCAGCGCTGGCGCGAGTAAGTCAGCAGCAAGAGCGGCTAAACCGGGTTAATCAGCGTTATGAGCGGGGGAAGGCAATTACCGCCGGAGTGCGTAATACCAGTGCCGCTGCGGTTGGTCTGGGTTCAGCCGCGCTGTATGCCGGAAGCCAACTGATTGCACCGTCTGTGCAGGCTGACGGACACGGCGCGCGCATTGCCGCGCAGACGGGTGGGAATGCGACAGACGGACAGCAGTATACCCGCGTTATCAAAGAGGTTAACGCGTCAGGTGTCAGCAACGATATCAATCAGATAGCCGATGCCGTAGCCGCTGCACGCAGCACGCTCGGTGCGTTGGGGGACGTGGGAGAAACCGAGCTGGCGCGGATATCGCGTAAAGCGATTGACGTACAAACGGCGCTTGGCAGTGATGCGGCGGAGAGCATCCAGATCGCCGCCATCATGATGAAAAATGGCCTCGCTAAGAACAGCGACGAGGCGTTTGACTTGATGGTATCCGGGATGCAGCGCGTGTCGGCGCAGATGCGTGGCGAACTGCCGGAGATCCTGCACGAGTACTCAACCCACTTCCGCAACATGGGGTTCAGCGGTTCAGAAGCCATGACACTGTTAGTGGATATGGCGCAGCAAGGCAAGTTTGCACTCGACAAGACTGGCGATGCGGTGAAAGAGTTCAGTATTCGCGGGTCGGATATGTCAAAGGCGAGTATTGAAGCCTATGACGCCGCCGGACTCAATGCTGCCAAAATGTCTACCGCGATTGCTAGCGGCGGCGATAAGGCACGGGTCGCGATGCAGAAAACCGCCAACGGGCTGCTGAAAATCAAAGATCCGGCAGAACGGGCAAATGCCGCTATCGCCCTGTTTGGTACGCCGATTGAAGACCTGTCGATTGACCAGATACCGAAATTTTTGTCAGCACTGGCCGGAACCGAGAATAAGCTGGGCGACGTGTCCGGGGCGGCTGACCGTATGGGCGATACCCTGCGCGATAATTTACAGGGGGATATCGGGCGGCTTCAGGGCGCGATGGCCAGCCTGCGTTTTAAATTGTTCAATGACGACGACGGCATACTGCGAAAACTCACGCAGGCGGCGACAGCATGGCTGAACCGCGTCAATGAATGGGTAACGGCAAACCCTGAACTAGCGCGGCAGATAGTCATGGTAGCTGGGGCAGCAGCGGCGTTGATTACGGTGCTGGGGGGGATCGGGCTGGTTGTGTGGCCGGTTATGTCGGGGATTAATGCCCTCGTCGCCGGGGCGGGTTTGCTGCGCGTCGGGCTGGGGTCGGTATCTAATCCGCTGACTGTTATCCGGGGAGCAATGTCAGGGTTTGGTCGAGTGCTGATGTGGCTGTTTACGTCACCGCTCGCATTATTGCGTACTGGAATTATGTTCATTGGAAGTGCGTTGGGTGTATTGCTGTCTCCAGTTGGTCTGGTCGTCGCGGCGATTGTTGGCGGGGCGCTTCTCATTTGGAAATACTGGGAGCCTATCAAGGCATTCATCGGTGGTGTGGTCGAGGGATTCGTTGCGGCCAGTGCGCCTATTATCGCCGCGTTTGAGCCGCTACAGCCTGTCTTTACGTGGATAGGCGATAAAGTGAAAGCCTTGTTTGGCTGGTTCGGTGATTTGCTGACCCCCGTAAAATCCACTGCCGCCGAGCTGGACGGTGCGGCGAATATGGGGAAACGGTTTGGCGACATGGTGGCTAAGGGGATTGATATCGCGATGGTGCCGCTGAAATCATTGATATCCGGCGTAACGTGGCTGCTGGAAAAGTTAGGGCTAGTTGACGAGAAATCGAGGAAGCTCCCCACCGCTGACAGCATCCTGCCGCCGGAAGAAGCCGCCGCGCTCAAGGTTGGGGTGAGTCACGCCCCGACACCGCAGGGCAACGATGCAAAGGCGATTGCTGACAGGTACAGCGGCGCATATGACAATGGGGGGCGCGTCCCGTTGGGGGAGTTTGCTGTCGTCGGTGAGCATGGCCCGGAAATCGTTGAAGGTCCGGTCAATGTCACCAGCCGCCGGAACACCGCCGCGATGGCATCTGCTGCTATGAACATGTCGGCCTATCGCCCGGTAGCACCGACGGTTCAGGCCAGCCTGGCCTCGTCCCCGGTCAGCATTCACGCGCCGATCAGTATTGTTGCCCAGCCCGGCCAGAGTGCACAGGACATTGCGCAGGAAGTGACGCGCCAGCTTGAACAGCGGGAACGGGCGGCGCGGTCACGCGCATTCAGTCAATACAGTTATCAGGGAGGCTAATCCGATGATGCTCACATTAGGGCTGTTTGTGTTCCAACTCCAGACCCTGCCGTACCAGAACATGCAGCGCAACGTTGATTACCGCTGGCCGTCAAACAGCCGCGTCGGCCAGCGTCCGGCGTTGCAGTTCTTAGGCATTGAAGAGGAAAAAATCACGCTGTCAGGGGAGCTGCTGCCGGAAATCACAGGCGGAACGCTGTCATTATTGATGTTGGAAACCATGGCCGATCAGGGGCGGGCATGGCCGCTGATTGAGGGAAGCGGCACCATTTACGGCGTATTCGTGGTGAACAGCATCAGCCAGACGAAAACTGATTTTTTCCCCGATGGCCGGGCGCGGCGGATTGAGTTTACCATCACGCTGACCCGCGTTGACTCGTCACTGTCTGCGATGCTGGGCGATTTACGCCAGCAGGCGGAGGGCTTGATCGGCAGCGCCGGGGAAATAGCAAACAAGGCGCAATCCGCCATCGGGGGATTATTCGCATGATTAACCCGCTGAATGTTCGCGCTGGCAGTAAAATCGCTCCCGCATACCTGCTGCGCCTCAATGAGCAGGACATCACAACCGTTATCAGCCCGCGCCTGCTATCACTGAGCCTGACAGATAACCGGGGCTTTGAGGCCGACCAGCTCGACATCGAGCTGGACGACAGCGACGGGCTGTTGCAGTTACCCCGCCGGGGCGCGGTGCTGTCGGTATTTTTGGGCTGGGAAGGTGAAGCGCTGATCGGCAAAGGGGATTTTACGGTGGATGAAATAGAACACCGTGGCACGCCGGATACGCTGACCATCCGGGCGCGGAGTGCCGATTTTCGCGGGTCGCTGAACTCGCGGCGTGAACTGTCGTATCACGACACCACGCTGGGGGCGATTGTTGAACAGGTGGCGAAGCGTAACAACCTTGCGCCGATGCTGGCCGACGGATTCGCGGGGATAAAAATTCCGCACATCGACCAGACTCAGGAAACCGACGCGGTATTTATTACGCGCTTGGCTGAGCGCAACGGGGCGATTGTGGCGATCAAAGCCGGGCGTTTGCTGTTTATCCGCCCCGGAACGGGGAAGACGGCCAGTGGAAAACCTATCCCGCAGCAAATTATCGAACGCAGCGACGGCGATCAGCACAGTTTTAGCCTCGCAGACCGGGGCGCGTACACAGGCGTCACGGCAAGCTGGTTGCATACCAAAGAGCCGCAGCCCGAAAAGCCAAAAACGGTAAAGGTAAAGCGTCAGAAAAAAGTGCTGTTGCATCAGGGAGCACAACCACAGGAGCCACACCCTAAAGCGAAAAAGGCAAAGAAAGCGCCGGAAGCCCGCGAGGGTGATTATCTGGTCGGCACCGATGAAAACGTGCTGGCACTAACTACGGTTTTTGCGACCAAAGAACAGGCCATTCGTAAGGCAACGGCAGAATGGGACAAGTTACAGCGCGGTGTCGCGGAGTTCTCTATCACACTAGCGATGGGGCGTGCTGACCTGTTCCCAGAAACGCCCGTTCAGGTCAGTGGCTTTAAACAGGTGATCGACGAACAGCCGTGGACTATCTCAAAAGTGACGCACAATTTGAGTAATTCAGGATACGTTACCGCGCTGGAATTAGAGGTGCTGCTGTCTGATGTTGAGTATGAAAGCGACGAGGAATCTTAAAAAAATAACATTAAGTTTAAATTTTTAAGTTTAATGTTTTTATCTATAATGCGTACATTATTATACAGGATAGGTGATTCTTATGATGCACTGCCCATTGTGCCAACATGCGGCACACGCTAGATCAAGTCGCTACGTTACGAACAAAACAAAAGAACGTTACCACCAGTGCCAGAATATTAATTGCAGTTGCACATTCAAATCATTGGAAACTATCGCCGACATCATCATGATGCCAGGCGATATTAAGCCCGTCCCGCCACATCCTGATCGGTCAAATCAGGGAGCACTCTGGATTTGATTAGCCATATTACAAACCCGCGAAAGCGGGTTTTTTACGCCCATGAAATAACGATGCCCCCTAATTTTTATTTTTCCGTGGACATAATGTGGACATCGAGATAAAAAAAAGCCCAGCAATTAAGCCAGGCTTTTGAAAAATAACAACTTTCGGATGTTGCGAAAGCGCTATCTTAGTTAAGACGCTCTTTGATACGAGCAGACTTACCAGTACGCTCACGCAGGTAGTACAGTTTGGCTTTACGCACGGCACCACGACGTTTAACAGCGATGCTGTCAACTACAGGAGAGTGAGTCTGGAATACACGCTCCACGCCTTCGCCGTTAGAAATTTTGCGAACAGTGAATGCAGAATGCAGACCGCGGTTACGAATAGCGATAACCACGCCCTCGAATGCCTGCAGACGTTTTTTGCTACCTTCAACAACCCATACCTTCACTTCTACGGTATCACCCGGACGAAATGCAGGTACGTCCTGCTTCATTTGTTCGTCTTCGATTTGCTTAATAATGTTGCTCATAATATGTCTCTTACCCTAGGTAAACTGATAGTTGGGTTCGTCGGTTAACCGGCGTAACCACCTAATACTCTTGTTGCTCAGACTGATATTCACGTTGGAATTCAGCCAGCAACCTTGTTTGCTCGTCAGTCAGAGCTAGGCTTTTCAGAAGTTCAGGTCTTCTAAGCCAGGTTCGGCCCAGCGACTGCTTCAATCGCCAGCGGCGTATTTCCGCATGGTTGCCAGACAGTAACACTGCCGGAACGTCCATGCCTTCCAGTATTTCAGGGCGAGTAAAATGTGGACAATCCAGCAATCCATCAGCAAAAGAATCCTCTTCTGCTGAAGCCTGATGCCCCAAAACGCCCGGTATAAAGCGGGCAACGGAGTCAATCAGGGTCATCGCCGGCAGTTCCCCACCGCTGAGTACGTAATCCCCTATCGACCATTCTTCATCGATTTCGGTTTTAATTACGCGCTCATCAATCCCTTCGTACCGTCCACAGACCAGAATCATCTTCTGGTTTGTAGCGAGTTGACGTACGCCTTGCTGATCTAATTTACGGCCCTGAGGTGATAAATAAATCACTCTCGCGCCTTCACCTGCCGCTGCTTTTGCTGCGTGGATTGCATCCCGTAAAGGTTGCACCATCATCAGCATTCCGGGGCCGCCGCCATAAGGCCGGTCGTCCACGGTGCGATGCCGATCGTAAGTGAAATCACGAGGACTCCAATACTGTACGTTCAGCAGGCCATTTTTAACTGCCCGGCCAGTGACTCCGTAATCAGTAATTGCCCGGAACATCTCTGGAAACAGGCTAATCACCCCAATCCACATAGTCTCGTTCCGCTGGGTACTACTGGTCGATTCAGAGCTCAAAAACCAGGATCCCAATCTACTTCAATAGTTTGAGTAGAAAGGTCGACGCGTTTCACAACCTGTTCGGTGAGGAACGGAACCAGCCGCTCCTTAACGCCGAAGGCATCTTTCAGGTTAGCCTTTATCACCATCACATCGTTCGAGCCGGTTTCCATCATATCGATGATTTTTCCCAACTCATAACCGGTTACGGTCACGACCTGACAGCCAATAAGATCTTTCCAGTAATAATCACCTTCGCCCAGATCGGGCAGTTGTGACGAATCTACGACAATCTCACAATTGGTCAGTAAATTAGCCGCATCACGGTCATCAGCACCTTTCACTTTGATGATCAGATCCTGATTGTGATACTTCCAGCCTTCAATCTCGACAAGCTGCCAACCGCTTTTGCTCTGGATGAACCAAGGCTGATAATCAAAAATGCTCTCAGCATCTTCGGTGGATGAAAACACTCTGAGCCAACCTCGGATGCCATATGCCGACCCTATTTTCCCCATCACAATCGGGTTAACGGGAGGTTTTGGGCTGAGTTGATTGCTCATTATCACCACCGCAACAGATTATGCTGCTTTTTTAGCGTCTTTGATCAGCGAAGATACGCGATCAGACACAGTTGCACCCAGACCAAGCCAATGCTCGATACGATCCAGATCCAGACGCAGTGCTTCTGCTTGACCTGATGCGATTGGGTTGAAGAAACCTACGCGCTCAATGAAACGACCGTCACGCGCATTGCGGCTATCGGTCACGACTACTTGATAGAACGGGCGTTTTTTCGCGCCGCCACGAGCCAAACGAATTGTTACCATAACATCCTCTTTAGTGAATAAAACAACTGGGCCCCATCGAGGAACGGAGCCCAGTATGTCATATAAAAAGCCCGAAAATTTTACTCATTTTGGCGCAAAAAGCAATCTAAAGCGTGTAATCACGCCAAGAGTTTATCCACACCACTGATTTCAGTGATTAGCGCCCCGGAAATCCAGGTGGCATCATCCCTTTCATTCCGCGCATCATTTTCGCCAGACCACCGCTTTTCATCTTCTTCATCATGCGTTGCATATCATCGAACTGTTTCAGAAGGCGGTTCACGTCCTGCACCTGCATGCCAGAACCCATCGCGATGCGGCGTTTGCGCGATCCTTTGATAATCTCAGGCTTGGCGCGCTCCTGAAGCGTCATCGAATTAATGATCGCCTCCATACGCACCAGCACCTTGTCATCCATTTGCGATTTCACATTATCAGGCAATTGCCCCATACCGGGCATTTTGCTCATCATGCTCGCCATGCCGCCCATGTTGCGCATCTGCTTGAGTTGATCCAGAAAATCGGTCAAATCAAACCCATCGCCCTTCTTCAGCTTTTTCGCTAACTTTTCTGCCTGAGTGCGATCGACCTTGCTTTCAATATCTTCAATCAGCGAAAGCACATCGCCCATACCGAGAATGCGCGATGCTACGCGTTCAGGGTAAAACGGCTCCAGCGCTTCGGTTTTTTCGCCGACACCAAGGAATTTAATCGGCTTGCCAGTGATATGGCGGATAGATAACGCGGCACCGCCACGGGCGTCACCGTCAATTTTGGTGAGGATAACACCGGTCAGCGGTAGCGCTTCATTAAAGGCTTTCGCCGTATTCGCCGCATCCTGCCCTGTCATGGCATCGACCACAAACAGCGTCTCAACGGGTTTAATCGCCGCATGAACCTGTTTGATTTCGTCCATCATCGCGTCATCGACGTGGAGACGACCAGCGGTATCGACCAACAAGACATCGTAGAATTTCAGCTTAGCGTGTTGTAACGCACGTTCTACAATCGCAAGCGGCTTTTCCTTAACATCTGACGGGAAAAAATCGACGCCCACCTGCTGCGCCAGCGTTTCCAACTGCTTAATTGCCGCAGGGCGATAGACGTCGGCAGAAACCACCAGCACTTTTTTCTTCTGTTTTTCACGCAGAAATTTGCCCAGCTTACCCACGCTGGTCGTTTTACCCGCCCCTTGCAGACCCGCCATCAGAACAACCGCTGGCGGCTGCGCGGCAAGATTTAGCTCGGCATTGATTTCTCCCATGGCGCTGACGAGTTCGTTCTTAACAATTTTGACGAACTCTTGGCCCGGCGTCAGACTTTTATTAACTTCATGCCCAACAGCACGTTCTTTCACGCGATTGATAAAGTCACGTACCACGGGTAACGCTACGTCGGCTTCCAGCAATGCCATACGCACTTCACGCAGCGTTTCTTTTATGTTGTCTTCAGTCAACCGCCCGCGGCCGCTGATATTGCGCAATGTGCGCGAGAGTCGATCGGTTAAATTTTCAAACATATCCCATGCTCAACGTAAGACAGGCCGCCAGCGCGACACGAATGGAAGAGATTATACACAAAAGCAGGAACGATCTCAGCGCTGCTGACGGAGAACTGTTGGTGCCCACGGCGACTAACGCTATACTGATTCTCTATTTTACCTAGTTGATATTGAATAACCCATTTGTATGTCTGTTTTCGCTATTGTGGCGCTTGTCGCCTACACACTCAGCCTCGGACTGATTATCCCCAGTCTGTTGCGCAAGAACAGTGCATATCGTCGGCTGGCAATACTCTCGGCCAGCGCTGCGCTAATCTGCCATGCGGTGGCGCTCTATCAACGCATTTTCGATGTTCAGGTCGGTCAAAACCTGAGCCTGCTAAACATCGGTTCGCTGGTCAGCCTCATCATCTGTACGGTGATGACGATTGTCGCCACGCGCGATCGCGGCTGGTTTATTCTTCCCATCGTCTACACTTTTGCCCTAATCAATCTGGCCTTCGCCAGCTTCATGCCAAGTGAATTCATCACGCATCTGGAAGCGTCTCCGGGTTTGATGATTCATATCGGGCTGGCGCTCTTCTCTTATGCCACCCTGTTGATTGCCGCCCTGTACGCGCTCCAGCTCGCTTGGCTTGATTATCTGCTCAAGAATAAAAAGCTGGGATTTGCCGCTGACATGCCGCCGTTGATGAGCATTGAACGTAAAATGTTTCATATCACGCAGATTGGCGTGATTTTACTCACACTGACGCTCTGTACTGGCTTGTTTTATATGGATGATCTGATCGATAACAAAGAGAACCTGCACAAAGCCGTGTTCTCCCTGTTTGCGTGGTTCATCTATATTCTGTTGCTCTGGGGACATTACCATGAAGGGTGGCGGGGTCGACGCGTCGTCTGGTTCAGCCTGCTCGGGGCATTAATGCTGACACTATCCTACTTCGGTAGCCGGGTTATACAGCATTTTCTCGTCGTCTGACTCGTTCACAAACACAAAAAAAGAGAGCCAACGTTCGGCTCTCTTTTGTATTTCATCACACAGAACAAACTAGATATGTAGCTCAGCCAGCTTATCTTTCGGCAATGCCAGATCGTCATTTTGGTTGATACCAATGTCATGATCCACGATGTGCTGAGCGATCTCCTGCGCTTCTTTCAGCGAGTGCATCTCGTAAGTGCCACACTGATATTCATTCAGCTCAGGGATTTTACGCTGGTCTGTGACCTTAAGGACGTCAGCCATCGCCGCTTTCCAGGAGTGGGCCACTCGCTGCTCATCCGGCGTGCCAATCAGGCTCATGTAGAAGCCAGTACGGCATCCCATCGGAGAAATGTCGATAATTTCAACGCCATCGCCGTTTAAATGATCGCGCATGAAACCAGCAAACAGGTGCTCTAGCGTATGGATACCGCGCTCCGGCATCACTTCAATATTCGGACGGCAGAAACGCAGGTCAAATACCGTGATATCGTCACCATGAGGGGTTTTCATGGTCTTAGCCACCCGAACGGCGGGCGCGGCCATACGGGTATGGTCAACGGTAAAGCTATCTAGTAATGGCATAATGCCACCTCCTCATAGAAAAATTTATTTTTTCTCGTTTCCAGGAAACTTTTCTTTTTTATGCGAGTCTGAATTACTGAAAGACGCGCATTTATTATCATCATCCCTATTCGAGATGTTTATTTGGCCACAGTTTCTGTGGCCTTTTCTTTTTAATTCGCCGCCAGATACTCGTCAAAACTCATCGTATCTTCAGATTCAATCTGACGTTGACGCTGCCAGGATCGCTCACTCGCCGCAGCCAATTGTTCTTCCGTCAACACCTGCAACGGTTCGTTGCTGAGAACCTTGCGGTATTCTTCCGCGAGATTCAGCCCCACGCTACCATTGCCTTCTTGCTTCATCAACGTTAATAGTCGACCAGAGAACGTCGTTTCTGGATCGTCAAAACCAACAAGCAGTTCATCGCATACCTGCTGATAGTGCGATTGATTGTTTTCCGCATCCAGCACTTCTGCCACACGACGTAAATCCGCAAACAGAGATTTTCCCACCTCAGCAATCGGCTGCTGGATAGTTTCACACCCCATCCCCACCGTTTGTCCTGGTTTACGACCTTCAAGAATCACTCGATTCCAGTTTTTACGCGTACACAGTAGCTCATCGGCACTCATTTCCGGCGCATCCGCCAACGCACACCAGATCAGGAATAAATCCAGGAAACGCACCTGACTTTCACTCACACCAGTCGGAGAAAACGGATTAATATCCAACGATCGCACTTCGATATATTCAATTCCGCCACGCAACAAAGCATCAGATGGCGTTTCTCCCGCACGCGTTACACGCTTCGGACGAATCGGCGCATAGAGTTCGTTTTCAATCTGTAAGACATTGGTATTCAACTGTAGATAACGATCATCCTTCTTCATACCAACCCGAGCATAATCCTCAGACGGCGTTTTTATCGCGCGTTTTAAAGCAGCGACATAGGTATCCAGATCGTTAAATGTAATCCCCAGATTGCTCTGTGATTTGTTGGTATAGCCTAAATCGCTGAGCCGCAGAGAAGTCGCATAAGGCAGGTAAAGCATGCCTTTTTCCGTACGCTCAAACGGCAGTGCGGTTTCCCGCCCTTTCAGGAACGAAGAACAGATCGCCGGAGAAGCACCGAACAGATAAGGGATCACCCAACCAAAGCGATAATAGTTGCGGATCAGTCTGAAATATCCCGCAGAAATCGCTTTTTTCCCGCTTTCTGCATCAGTCACCCCCTCTCGAGCCTGCCAGAATGACAAAGGAAGAGAAAAGTTATAATGCACGCCGGAAATAGTCTGCATCAACGCGCCATAGCGGTTTTTCAGCCCTTCACGATAAAGCGTTTTGAAGCGACCAACATTCGATGAACCATACTGCGCCAGTTCGATATTTTGCTCGCTGTCGATAAAGCACGGCATGCTCAACGGCCACATCCGCTCATCACCCAGATTGCGGGAAACATGACGATGAATATCGCGTAGAAACGTCAGCAGGTGATCAACATCGCCGTCAACCGGCGTAATAAACTCCAACAACGCTTCGGCAAAGTCTGTCGTAATCCACGGGTGCGACAACGCCGAACCCAATATCTCGGGGTGCCCTGTCGTAGCAAGATGCCCATTTGCTGTTACGCGCAATGTTTCGCGTTCAATTCCACGCTGAATCCCCTTCACTGCTAGTGGGTGTTTTTCCAGCCAAGAAAGTGCTTCTGAAATGTCCGGGATCAAATCGACCTCCCGTTGTTAAAATGTAATGGTTGTAAGCATAATTGAAACTCAGCGGCACTCACCAGTTCGCATTGCAATCTGGTTAAGACCACCACGCCATACCCTGTAACGTTATACCTGCCAATACGATATACCGCAGCGCTTTTCCAATACCGATAAAAATCGCCGATTTCACCCAGGGCATACGTAACCAACCCGCTAACACGCACAATAAATCGCCTACTACCGGCACCCAGCTCAATAACAGCGCAGCACAGCCATAGCGCTGTAACCCGCGCATAGCTACCGTATACCCAGCTTGTTGTTTTGGCTGAGGGAGTAAGCGCCCTATAAAAATATTTGTTAACCCGCCCAGCGTATTGCCTACCGTTGCCACAGCGATCAACAGGTAGGGTTTTGCACTATCAGCAAGCAATAATGTCACCAACAGGATTTCCGAACTGCCGGGCAACAGTGTTGCACTGAGCAGGCTGCTCCAGAAAAGAGAAAAAATGGCCCAGAACTCACTCACAGCGTACGGACGTCAACCACGGCCATGTTCGCTCGCTTAGCCGCTTCAATACCGTAGTCTGCATCTTCAAACACAATACATTGTTCCGGTGCGACGGAAATCAATGCTGCGCAACGCAAAAAGGTTTCGGGAAAAGGCTTATGCTGAATAACATCATCAGCCCCGACAATCGCATCAAAATAATCATGCAACCCTAAATGCATTAGCAACCTATCCGCCATGGCATGCGTGCTCCCCGTGCCAACCGCCATAGGGCGCCGACCGTGATAATGCTTAACCACATCAATCAGCGGTAGAGGTTTTACCGTATCCAGCAGCATTTCTTCAACCACTGCCGTTTTTTCCGCCGCCAGTTGGTGAGCATCAATATCAGACTGATGGCTGTCAATAATACGCTGCGCAATACGCCAGGTAGGCGAGCCGTTCAATGCAGTCATGGCGCTGGCATCATAACGCATACCATATCGGGCAAGAACCCGATCCCACGCTTTACGATGCGTCGGTTCCGTATCGAGCAAAGTGCCATCCATATCAAAGATCAACCCTTGATAGCGATCGTACATCATGACTCCATGATCACTGAAAAGAGAGCTTACTTTATCGTAAAGTGAAAACGTTGTCGCTTACTCAATAACCTTATAAAAAACAGGTTATTACTACCATAGTGGTAAGAAAACCTTTATTTATTCACCGATTCAATATCGGTATACAGACCGGATAGAAGGCAAGAATTAAGGTACGAACGTGATGAGAGAAATATCGTTCTGATATCAGCAAGAGAGCACAATGATGCTATCGCACTACAAGTAGGTAAAGGATAGTTGGAAGGGATTGTATTTACATCAGAATATGGTGCATCCGGGAGGATTACTCGGCTTCGCCTCGCCCTGCGGGCCGTTGCTAAAGCAACGTTTTCCTCCCTTGTTCTTATAGGCCATATAGGCTGATTATAAGAGCAAGATAACAACCTCATCCATATCGAAATATGGTGCATCCGGGAGGATTCGAACCTCCGACCGCTCGGTTCGTAGCCGAGTACTCTATCCAGCTGAGCTACGGATGCAGAGTGTGGTGCAGAAAACTGGGGGTGAGTAACGAGATACTTAAGAATGGTGCATCCGGGAGGATTACTCGGCTTCGCCTCGCCCTGCGGGCCGTTGCTAAAGCAACGTTTTCCTCCCTTGTTCTTATAGGCCATATAGGCTGATTATAAGAGCAAGATAACAACCTCATCCATATCGAAATATGGTGCATCCGGGAGGATTCGAACCTCCGACCGCTCGGTTCGTAGCCGAGTACTCTATCCAGCTGAGCTACGGATGCATTAATAATTCTTTATCTACGATAAACTTACTTTCACTACTACTTGCCTTGCAAAGGCGGTATTTAATGGTGCATCCGGGAGGATTCGAACCTCCGACCGCTCGGTTCGTAGCCGAGTACTCTATCCAGCTGAGCTACGGATGCATATTAAATGGCGGTGAGGGAGGGATTCGAACCCTCGATGCAGCTTTTGACCGCATACTCCCTTAGCAGGGGAGCGCCTTCAGCCTCTCGGCCACCTCACCTTACATTACCTGATTAGCGACTAACAACTTCTTGCTAGTGCTCACCGGTACTGCGTGGCGCACATATTACTTTCCCAGACTTATAAGTCAAACAATTTTTCCCACCTTGTGTTCGTTTGAACAATTCGCATCCAAGACGCGTATTTTCACAACAAAAAGTCTGTTTTATCGACAGAAAAACAGGCGGTTACCTTGTAGAAGGTAAGCTCACAGTAAAAGTAGATATATCGATAAACGCGTGGGAAAAACAGGAGATAACAATTGCGTCCCGCGAACACGAGACGCAGTTGTCAATCAATATGACGTTGGTTGAGATTTTTCGGCCTGAATACGCTGATAGATCTCTTCACGGTGGACAGAAACCTCTTTCGGTGCATTAACACCAATACGCACCTGGTTGCCTTTCACTCCTAATACGGTAACCGTTACCTCATCGCCGATCATGAGGGTTTCGCCAACTCGACGAGTCAAAATAAGCATTCTTTGCTCCTTGAAAGATTATAAAGAGTCGGGTCTCTCTGTCTCCCCGCCATTATCCATCATGTGCCGTGAAAACGTAAACCTAGACGATGGTATAACCACCACCATCACACTCCGGTTTGTCACTACTTGTTAGTCTAGTCGATATCAGTAGCTTGTGCTTTTGTTATCATAACAATAGGGCTACCATGCAATACTTCAGAATATCTGAAGGTAGCATACCTTTTATCCTGCTTACCGAATCCTTTTTACAGAAAAAAACGCCACAACCAGAAAGTTATGGCGTTTTGTTAGATAGCGTGAATAAAACGTTATCTATTTTTTATAGCTTAGCAGTGACCCAAGATTCGACGCTTGCCAACGCAGCAGGCAATGCCGCCGCATCAGAACCACCAGCCTGCGCCATATCTGGACGGCCGCCGCCTTTACCACCGACCTGCTGGGCAACAAAGCCAATCAGCTCGCCGGCTTTTACGCGGTCGGTCAGATCTTTCGTGACGCCTGAAATCAAGCTAACCCGCCCTTCCGAGGCCGTTCCAAGAACAATAACAGCAGATCCAAGCTGATTTTTCAGGTCGTCGACCATTGTACGCAGCAGCTTAGGATCCACATTGTCCAGTTGCGTAACCAGCAACTTCATACCGTTAATTTCTTTTGCTTTGCCGGACAGCGATGAACTTTCTTGCGCCGCTTGCTGAGCCTTCAACTGTTGAAGCTCTTTCTCCAACGCGCGGGCACGCTCCAGCACAGAGCGTACCTTATCTGTCAGGTTGTTACTATCCCCTTTCAGCAGTTGCGCAATGTCTTGCAGGACGTCACTCTGGCGGTGCAGCGTAGATAGCGCATTCTCCCCCGTGGTCGCCTCAATACGACGTACGCCGGCCGCAGTACCTGATTCAGAAAGAATTTGGAACAGACCGATATCACCAGTCCGACTGGCGTGCGTGCCCCCACAAAGCTCAATGGAGAAATCCCCCATTGTCAGCACACGGACATGGTCGTCGTACTTCTCACCGAACAGCGCCATCGCGCCTTTTGCTCTCGCCTCATCCAGTGCCATCACATCCGTTTGTACGGTAAGGTTACGGCGGATTTGCGCGTTGACGATATCCTCAACCTGACGAATCTGCTCCGGCTTCATCGCTTCCGTATGTGAAAAGTCAAAACGCAAATAGCTATCGTTAACCAAAGAACCTTTCTGAGCGACATGCTCGCCCAAAACCTGACGCAGCGCAGCATGCAGCAAGTGCGTCGCAGAGTGGTTCAGGCGAATGCGATCGCGGCGTTGGCTATCAACATTGGCATCGACACTATCGTTAACACGCAACGTACCTTGAATCAGTTTACCGACATGGCCGATGGCCTGACCGTATTTCTGAGTATCCTGAACAGCAAAGCTAACGCCCGCATTTTTCAGTTCGCCCTGATCGCCAACCTGACCACCGGACTCACCGTAAAATGGCGTTTCGTTCAGAATCACGACAGCATCATCACCTGCTGCGATCTGAGCAACCGCGTTTCCATTGTGATAAAGCGCAATCACTTTCGCTTGCTGCTGCGTTTTTTCATAACCACAGAATGGCGTGTTTTCATCCACACGGATTAGGCTGTTGTAATCGACGCCAAATCCGCTGGCTTCACGAGCGCGTTGACGCTGAGCCGTCATCGCGGCTTCAAAGCCTTCTTCATCGACTTTCAGACCACGTTCGCGGCAAACATCCGCAGTGAGGTCAACCGGGAAACCATAGGTGTCATACAGGCGGAAGGCGGTTTCACCATCCAACGTATCCCCTTTCAGGTTTTTAATTTCTTCGTCCAGCAGAGATAGGCCGCGTTCCAGCGTGCGGGCAAACTGCTCTTCTTCCATCTTCAGCGCTTGCTCAACCATAGACTGCTGCTTTTTCAGCGCTTCAGCGGCTGGCCCCATGACGTCAATCAATGGTGCAACCAGTTTATAGAAGAAAGCGTCCGTCGCACCCAGCATGTTACCGTGACGCGCAGCGCGGCGGATGATACGGCGTAGTACATAACCACGGTTTTCATTCGATGGCATCACACCATCCGCAATCAGGAACGCACAAGAACGAATATGATCGGCGATAACGCGTAGCGACTTATTAGTTAAATCCGTCGTTCCGACGGCTTTTGCTACCGCGTCAATCAGCGTTTTGAACAGATCAATGTCGTAGTTTGAGTTGACGTGCTGTAACACGGCTGAAACACGCTCTAACCCCATCCCCGTATCGACGGAGGGTTTTGGCAACGGCAGCATGGTGCCATCAGCCTGGCGGTTAAACTGCATAAACACCAGGTTCCAAATTTCGATATAGCGATCGCCATCTTCATCAGGGCTTCCGGGCGGGCCACCCGCGATGTGCTCACCGTGATCGTAGAAAATCTCGGTACATGGACCACATGGCCCCGTTTCGCCCATCTGCCAGAAGTTATCAGAAGCGTAAGGCCCGCCTTTGTTATCACCAATACGAATAATTCTTTCGCGCGGTACGCCAACTTCATCGGCCCAAATATTGTAGGCTTCGTCATCCGTAGCGTATACCGTCACCCACAGTTTCTCTTTCGGCAGATTGAACCACTGAGGAGAAGTCAGTAATTCCCACGCATAGCGGATCGCGTCATGCTTGAAGTAATCACCGAAGCTGAAGTTGCCCAGCATTTCAAAGAAGGTGTGGTGGCGTGCGGTATAACCTACGTTTTCCAGGTCATTATGTTTACCGCCGGCTCGTACGCAGCGCTGCGAGGTCGTCGCGCGAACATAGCTACGTTTATCCAGCCCGAGGAACACATCTTTGAACTGATTCATACCCGCATTGGTGAATAACAATGTCGGATCGTTGTTCGGCACCAGAGAGCTGCTATCAACAACCTGGTGTCCCTTACTATGGAAAAAATCGAGAAACGCTTGACGGATCTCAGCGGTGCTCTTGCTCATAATTGTCCTGGAATCAAGCTAGAAGAACAGATCGCGGGCAAGGTTAGTCCAGCATGCTGACGCTACCGTGCAACTCACGAACAAAAAAGTGGGAATAAGATAAATTTTCTTCGATGGGAAGTAAAATCCCGTATGCGTTCAATCTGAAAAATTCGTATAAATAGACTGGATTTCTTCATGAAAGAAACCACGATAGAGAAGATATCGCTGATGTTTGACTTTGTCTTTCCATTCATCGGACAGCGGGGATCCAAATTTTCGCTCCACAACCGATTTCGCCAGCGCACACCAATCGATATCGCTGTCGTTTAACACTGCTGTTAAGGTTGTCTTATCGATTCCTTTCTGACTGAGTTCAGCTTTAATCCGCTGGACGCCATAGCCTTTGCGACTCCGACTGCTGATATAGCGGCGAGCATAGCGCACATCGTCCAGCCAACCGTGTTCCTTACAGTAAGCAATGGCCGCTTCCACATCTTCTGCCGCCGCTCGGGCAGTGGCTTCGTCAACCTCAGCTTCTCCTTTTGCATTTTCTACTCTATATAAATACGCCGCACATTTGCGGCGTATTTCAGCTTCACTGTAATCGCGAACAGAAAGCACATTCATTGCGTAGCGTAATGGTTTATTCATCCATTCATCCGCTGAAGTACTCTGCCACAGATAATTCAGCCACCATTAAAACTCTTCGTTGCCTTCATCGGCGAATGCATCTTCACCATGGCTATTGCCCGCTGCCGCAGGCGTCAGTTCATTACCTTTATGCAGCAGCATTTCACGCAGTTTCTTATCCAATTCTGCCGCAACCGCCGGATTCTCTTTCAGGAAGTTGCTGGCATTCGCTTTACCCTGACCAATTTTGTCGCCGTTATAGCTATACCAGGCACCCGCTTTTTCGATCAGTTTGTGTTTCACACCCAGATCGACCAGCTCACCGTGGATATTAATACCTTCGCCGTACAGAATTTGGAATTCAGCCTGTTTGAACGGTGCGGCTACCTTATTCTTCACGACCTTAACGCGAGTTTCACTGCCGACGACCTCTTCACCTTCCTTGATAGCGCCGGTACGGCGAATATCCAGACGAACAGAAGCGTAAAATTTCAGAGCGTTACCGCCAGTCGTGGTTTCAGGGTTACCGAACATCACGCCAATTTTCATACGGATCTGGTTGATGAAGATCAGCAGCGTATTCGCTTGCTTCAGGTTACCCGCCAGTTTACGCATGGCCTGGCTCATCATACGCGCGGCCAGCCCCATATGGGAGTCACCAATTTCGCCTTCAATTTCCGCTTTCGGCGTCAGCGCCGCAACGGAGTCGACGATAATTACGTCAACCGCGCCAGAACGCGTTAACGCATCACAAATTTCCAACGCTTGCTCACCGGTATCAGGTTGAGAACACAGCAGGTTATCGATATCTACGCCAAGTTTTTTCGCATAAATCGGATCCAACGCGTGTTCCGCGTCGATAAACGCACACGTTTTGCCTTCGCGCTGAGCGGCAGCAATAACCTGTAAGGTCAGCGTAGTTTTACCGGAAGATTCCGGGCCATAGATTTCAACGATACGTCCCATGGGTAAGCCACCGGCACCCAAAGCAATATCCAGAGATAAGGATCCTGTAGAAATCGTTTCAACATCCATTGAGCGATCCTCGCCCAACCGCATGATAGAACCTTTACCAAATTGCTTTTCGATTTGGCCCAGTGCTGCCGCGAGTGCCTTTTGTTTGTTCTCATCAATAGCCATTTTTGCTCCTGTCATGCGGCGTAAAGCAACGGTCTCTACGCGGCGGCTTAATCATGAATTGCTGAATACTTACCGACATTATACTGTATACACATACAGCATCAAGATTATTTTTTCAGAAAAGCATCGAGCAGCGTTTGCAATGCAAAATGGACTGATTGCAGACGAATTGCGTTTCTGTCTCCGCTGAACCGCATTGTCTGAGCAAATGCTCCACCTTGTTTGTCTGTGAAGCCAAACCACACCGTGCCTACAGGCTTCTCTTCCGTTCCGCCGTCTGGACCGGCAACACCACTTATCGATATGGCAAAATCGGCATCGGCGGCCTGCAAAGCTCCTGCCGCCATCTCATTGACGACCTCTTCACTTACCGCACCATACCGTTCTAATGTCTCCATCTTCACCTTCACCAGACGCTGCTTAGCCAGATTGCTATATGTCACAAAGCCGTAGTCAAACCAGCCAGAACTGCCTGCGATATCGGTAATAGACTTAGCCAGCCAGCCTCCGGTGCAAGACTCTGCACACGTTAGCGTAGCACCACGCGCCTTTAGTTTTTCGCCCACCAGAGCACTTAGCCGCGGAATGTCAGCTTCTGTCATTGCTGCCTCATCTTAATCAAGGATTGTTTGCTCAGGGTAACACTTTTCCCCAAAAAAGACGCCCGCTGCACAGTATGCGAAGCGCATTGCAAAGAAAATGAAATGGAATGAAAAGCGAGTGAAATCGAATAAAACGCGGCCGAATAATCAGATAAAACAGTATCGCCTTAATAAATTATTGTTCGGCAGGCATACAGAGGGATAGGGATAATTAATAATAGCAGTATACATTACATACAACCTGCGCAACTGGTGCATCGCCAATCCTGCTTATTTATCGCCTGAAAAAAAAATCTAAAATAACACTCTTCGAGTGGAACATTATTTTCCTCGAAGCTATCAGCGAGCCAGTCGACATTTTCTAGAATCCAGTCATCTTCATCTAACCCGTCCCGGTAGGTTTCATCATCAGGATCAATGACAGAATAGATCCCCATCGTTCCCATATGATTTTCTTTATATTTTTCCGGTAGATTGTAGTCATTTTCTTTATAAGATATTAGCCAACGACCATGACAAAGCAAATTGCCATTACGACTCCACTTAGCGACAAAGGGGTTATTCATATTGATTCCTACCAGCATAAAAGCCAACTATAAACGTAGCACGACATATCGAAAAAGTAAATAACAACACAATAAGGATGGCTATTTACAAATCAGAATGAAGTAAACCAGAATCTATTATTACGTCTTTCGAGGTAATAACCCATTAACGATAAGTTGACAAATATCAACCCACATAAAAATAAAATTCCTAAATAAAAAATCACTAAGAATAGTAGGCACGGTACTATTATTATCGTTGTATAAAAACCCTGGCGATTACTGCGATAGTCTGTTCATCCACGGCCTTCAACTTTGCGTCGCTGGTCGTTATCAGTCAGAATGGCGTGCATATGCCCATAAAGGGGTAACAATCCATTAGGGAGAATGACAGGTGTTTCCCTCTTTTTTAAGAAAAACCGCAGCGGAAAATGGCAGCTATGTCAATGAAATCAGCAGCAGTATTACGATCAATCGTCCGGCAGAACGCTTGTTCGATCTCTGGCGTAAACCGGAAACACTGCCGATCTTAATGGGGCATTTCGCCAGTATCGAGATACTGAACCATACCGATTCCAACTGGCGGATTAACACGCCGATTGGCGCACTTATTGAATGGCAGGCTCGTATTATTGACGAAAAACCGGGGGAATATATCCACTGGCGCTCTCTGAAAGGAGCACGAGTACCCAATGAAGGCCGACTCTCTTTTCAGTCAGCAGCGTCGGAGTTGGGAACCGCAGTCACACTGACTATTCGCTATAACCCACCGGGAGGCTTGATCGGGAAAAAAATCGGCCAAATGTTTGATATGTTTTCTCGCGATATGCTGACGAAAACACTCTGTCGTTTTAAGAAATTAGCAGAGGATGAGCTAGCTTAAGCCGCATAAGGCAGCACAGCGACAGGCTATCATTGGGCATTTTGCTGAACTGACGACGGCAGACATCGGGTCATCACCAAATAATCCCCAAGCGTTTAATCAGCCACGGCACGGCATAGACACGAGCAAAGCTAATCCACCGCGCCGGAACAGAGACAAAAAAAACCCGCACAAGGCGGGCAAGGTCATTCTAATGACAGGGATGGTTCACTAACACAACACTCACAGGGGTGTGAGGTACTGACAAGGGATGTAAGGACTATAGCAAGCAAAATGTATAGTATTGTCATCAGCAAGTAAGGTTAGTCTCTTGGTTGTAAAACAACATTGGCGATGGAAACTTGCCGCAATATCTGGCTATTTCAGCCCGCTTTCCGCAGTACGACTCAGCAGAATACCGCTTAACAATCCGCTCATCACCGTCCCGACAACTGCACCACGCGTTGCGCATCGATAAGTATAGCGACAGTTAGAACACATCACGCAACAACATGACTGACTATCAAGCCACATTCGCTTTACCACCGACCGCATCAGGTATTACTCTGATGGCATAACTTGTCATAACGAGGTCGGAAAAATTTTGCCGGCTTTTTTCAAAATGTTACGAGGCGATGCATGAAACTTTTCATTTATGAACACTGCCCATTCTGTGTCAGAGCCAGAATGATTTTTGGCCTGAAAAATCTGCCTGTTGAGCAATCTGTGATTATGGAAGGTGATATCGATACGCCAACGCGCATGGTAGGCCGCAAAGTGGTGCCGATTCTACAGAAAGAAGATGGCAGCTTTATGCCCGAAAGTATGGATATCGTGCATTATGTCGACAGCCAGCAGGCGCCGTTAATCGCCGATAAACCCGTTGATGCTGAGATTGAAGCCTGGTGTAAATCTGTTTCCAGCGCGGTATTTAACCTTGCGGTTCCCCGCTTTACACAGGCCGATTTCAAAGAGCTTTCGACACCTGAGGCGCGTCGTGCCTACACCCAGCGCGAAGAAAAAGCCTTTGGCGATCTGGATGCACTGTTAGCAAAAACCCCTGAACTGATTGCGGAAGTCGAGCATAAACTCGGTGAGCTGGAACCGCGTTTAGCAAACGTCAGCCCCATTTCCACCACCGATTTTATTCTGTTCCCGATCTTACTGTCGCTCACAATCGTTAAAGGTATTCAATTCGGCCCTAACGTCCGAGCCTACCTTGATCGCATCTCGACAGCCAGCCAGGTTGCCCTGTTGACGGATAAAGCACGGTAAAAAATGACAAAGGAGCTGCGTATGGCAGCTCCTTATTTTTAACAACATTGGGATGATGATGTTGACTTCCCCCTAACGATCGCAATTATTGATCTTTGGGATTGAATTCACATCCTTCTACATCATGATCAAACGCAATGACCAGAACGCCTGAGCGTTTTTCGTTTGCTTTACCAGACAAACATTCACTCCCAATGTGCGCATCATCCACGAAACAGGCAATACCTTATGCTACGCGGCTCTCCCCTTGTGGACACAACGCATTCACTTCAGCATTAATCAGAGCAAATGCATCATAACGGGCATAATCTGCCTTAATCCAAGTGGCACGCCGCGCGTAGCCCGGATCTTCCAATATCTCAATCACAGCTTGTTTGATCTGCTCTTCACTCGGCGTACTGGTTTGCAGGTTAATCCCACATTTAGCGAACACTACGCGTGCAGCCCCTTCCTGCTTATCTTCCCCGACCCCAGCCACAATCAACGGAACACCATCTTTCAGCGCAGAATTAATCGAGCCGTATCCACCATTCGTGATGACTATCGACGCCGTCGGTAGCCAATCGCCATAAGAGAGGAAACTCACCACTCTGGCATTTTCAGGCAAGGAAGCTTGCAGCGAATCCACCGCTCGGCCGCCCGTGGTAGCCAGTACTCTGACGGGTAAATCAGCCAATGCACGCAGTGTTGGCCCGATCAACTGCTGGAGATCGACATTCGCCAATGTTCCTTGCGAAACGATAATAAGCGGTCGACTGTCGTCAGGTGCCCACCATTGCGGAACACGTTCTGCTGCGACGTGGTGCGATAATGGCCCGACAAACCGTACACTGTGTGGCAAATCGTCACGCCGATACTCAACTTCAGTGGTGGATAACTGCAAGAAACGATCACAATGACCAATCAGCGTATCCATAAAAGGTCGCTCAAGCGGTTTTCCTCCCGATTGCACCATCGCAAGATTAAACGCGTGCTGAACCTCGTTCATCAATCTGCGCGTTTCTTCATCGACAAGCTGTTCATGGCTCAGGTCTGGTGGCAGCAATTTAGGCGGAATGCGCGGCCCATAGAAAACTGAATCTCGCGTTGAATAGGACAAAGGCGTAACACCGATGGCAATAACGGGGGGCCGACTCTCAGAAAGCAGTAGCGGCAAAACACCATAAAAACAGTTTTCAACCATTAGCAAATCGGCATTGCTTTTTGTCAGCGCATCACGCAATTGGCGATCCAATAATGGAATCGGTGCAGCAAAGAAATCCTTCAGGGCCAGCGCCATCTGCGCGTTCCCCGGTGGCAACATGCCACGCTGCGGAAAATGCTGCTCAAGGTGCCTGTAGTCAAAATCAATTTCAGCGCTAAAAGGGATAAACCCGACGCCAGCGGCCTCTGCCTGCTCACGGAATAACGCGCCGCTAAATAGCGTGACGTCGTTCCCTTGTTCAACCAAATAGCGAGCAATGGTCAGCAGTGGGTAAACGTGACCCGGCGTTGCCATCGCCGCCATGAGAATATGTGCCATGATGCTTTTCCTTATGCCGCGTTATCAATACAGGTGTTGACGTAAATCGGAGTGCCTTGAATATGCACACGTTGCAGGTGACGAGCCGACTGTGCCGTAAAGGCTTCACGTCCATGCAGTAACGAGAAGTTGTCAGCGATCACCACATCCCCCTGTAGCCATTGGTGCGCATAATAGTAACGGGGATCGTACAAATGTTGCCGTAAGGTCTGGCTAAATGCGCCTTGTGCTTCCGGCGTAACATGATGATATTCGAGCGTATGCTGGTTAAGGAAACGCTCCCCTTCAGTCGGCGGCTCGTTATAACGCATGATCTCCCCCTGACCGTTAGGATGAGGAATAACCAGTGGAGAGGTCACCTCGCCACCGTAATGCACAACGGCCTTAATACGGTAAGTGATTGAAACACGTCGCCACTCATCAACTAACTTCGCGTCAGCCTCTGCCAACAAACGCGTGGTATCGACAAAGGTGGTACGTCCACCTTGATCGTGTCCCGGCGCAGAAACGCAGTGGAATAGCTGAAACTCGGGTATGGTTGGTTTGTACATCCCGTCCCAGTGTAGCGGTACGTAGCTGTTATCAAAGATATGATCCTTGGTATCCGTATGCTCCTTGACGTCCAGTACAGCTCCGAAAGGCCACATCATGATTTCCCCCCAGTTGCCTGCATACTCGGTCAACGTTGCAGGATCAGAGAATCCAGAAGTAAACCCACGCAGTACCAGAAGATGATGCTCACGAGCCAACTCACGCAGTGTGTCAATCGGCAAGGTCGCAATATTCTGCCCCGCTTCAATGGGCATCAGCAACGCGCCAAAAGGGGAAAGCGGCTCAATACGACAATTAATGCTATTTTCCATCGTGTATATTCCTTTATAAGATGAGAATATTAATGTCTCGCTGAACGAGAAGAATATGCTGATGCCATATCAGGCTGTTTAATTAAGTAATGGCTAGGTGTACCGCGGATCTCCACAATTTCACCGTCCAACTGCTGTGCATCGGTATTTTTCATAAGCACAAATTGCCCGTTAACATTAGCAGCAACACCATGCCAAGGTGTCAACCAGTCATCTTTGGTGGGCATCATATGAATACCTATCTTCAGGCTGTCCGAAGGTTGAGGATGAATAGACAAACGGATCGCGTCTGGGAAATTTTCGGCAAGCAAATTGCCCCACGCCCAACTGCGTTGAATAACGCCACACGCACGTTTTTTGGCATCTTTCTGTAAGGCCGCATGAGAGCCGGTATAGTCGGGCCGCAGACTATCTTCATAGAGAAAACGAGTGATCGAACGATAAAGCTGCAAGCCTTCCTCACTCTGCATTAGCTGCGCCTTGATCTCCTCTTCTGATTCAGCGTAATCCTTAACCAACTGCTGGCGGAGATGATCATAGTCAGTAGTAAGTGCGGCCATATTCTCAACATCCTTAAGATTAAAGACGCTAAGATGAATGGCACCTAGCTCATTCAATAAGTTTTCTATTTCATCTTGATAGGTGTTAATTGTTTCGTCACTTGTCCCAATCAGATCGCCAAATACATGTCCATCCGAACAAATACGGATATGTGCACCCGGTGGATAATAAAGCTGAATACGCTGGCATAACGAATTCAGAAATATCAGAGACAAACGCTCTGCCATATCCGGCATTCTCCCCAATACCTTATAAGGGCTGGGAGATTTAACCGGAAATGCAGGTAGAATGAGTTCAATGCGACGATTTTTTTCAACAAAAGCACGAATTCTCGGTAATTGTACCTGAGTCACCTGTGACTCTTCTTCACTCACTGATTTCGACGAATGGATGAATTTACGCCGATACTGCATTAACTCATTTAATATTACCGATGAAACTAATTCACTATTCATTATATCTAAAATAACCTCATTAACTTACATGAAATAAAAATTAACGCTATACCGCGGTGGAAAGACAATAAAACAAAACCCTTAAACAAGCACAAAAAAAATACTGAAAGACATATTCAGTATTTTTATTTACATTGCTAATAATTGAATTTAAATATAATGAAATCCGCTCTCCATACCGTCACCCGGAATAAACAGCCAGGTAACAGATAACTCAATCAATGCAAAAACAACTTGATACATGTCAGAAAATAATAATTATTTAAATAACTTCAAACTAAATAGTTTCACCCCTGTAATTATATAGGAATTATAATAATCACCAGAAAAATTACGCCCATCAGGACGATGCGGCGTACATGGTACTTTTTTCCCTTATGGCTATCCGCAGGCTTTCCCCGCTCTTCAAACGATTCTCCGTTGTATTCAGGTTATTGAGTTTAGTTCTGCCAAGCAGGTGATTACGGTATTGAGCGAACACTTCACTAATAGTCAGTTCGGCAACATTGATTTCTTTTCTGATAGCATTCGGGCTGCGCTTCGTTTGTTTCATCGTCTGAGCAAAGTTGCGAGCCGTTTCGCGTGCCTGATCGATAGTGGCAAAATCAGATACATTTCCAATCGTGGCTCTGCTAACGTCCTGTGGTGCTTTTCCTCCAGTTGCTGTTCGTTGACCGGAATCCACACGGCGCTGGATGATGTAGGTTTTTTTTGTGCCACTGATTTTTACCCCAAAACCTGCGGGTTAATCACGGTAATTATCGGTGATAAGATAGGGCTTTCGTGCTGGGTTAGGAACATAGATGATACGCCCTTCGGGATCGAAGGCAGGCTTCACATCAATCGATAACTTATTGATTATAATAGGCGGGTTGAGTGTCATTTTTATCGATGCAATCTTAATGTATAACCAGCCAGACTGGATGTGTACCGCATCTTATATAGTATACAAATTTATGGGTTTAGGTGAGTTTTTGACGGTTTTATAAGCGGTCACCTGAGCTAACAGATAGAGTAAAAACTGAGTAAAATCAATATGAATGAAGCCACAGAGAAGGACTTCACCGCCTATACACCGATGATGCAGCAGTATTGATTTTTATATATTAATCATTGATAAATATATAATAAATTTTTAATTATCGATTTTTAGTATACCAATGAAATACATTTTCGATTTTAACCTCACCAAAGTAAACCCATGAATATATAACTCCCACGATAATTATAATCAAAATAACTATTTAAGATCATACACATTGCACGATAACCGCTATTGACTCATTGACTAAAAAATGCAGAAATTACCCCCCCATAAGGAAAAAGGATTTATGGGGGTCGTAGCGAACACATAGGAGATAGTTATGGATGATTTATTAGATAAAAATGGATATCTGGATTTTGAGGATTCTGGTCGGATTTACGACTTCAATTCTCCATTGGACATAAATGAGTTTTTCTCAATTAAACCAGAAGAACTACTTCCTCCTGGAACCTCGCCAATTATTGATGAGGAAACTGGCTTATGTATCGGTTACATAGGTCAATCCAGAGGTGGAGTCTATAATATTTATGATATAAATGGAAAGTTTGTCACACTGCATGAAATTCCACTTGAATCACCTATCTTCGATCCTCTGGACATAATTCTATTTGGATTTATTGTAGGGAAATCATTAAAGGGTGCCAGCAATTTATTTAAAATAACAACAAGAAATGGAATTGTAAAAAACCTTTCGATCAGATTAAGCGAAAATATTATATCTTCATTGAGAGGCCGACTAAAGATAGGACTTTCACCGAGAAGTATAAAATTTACATCAGCAACAGCGACACATATGAGGGAGCCAGAACGGTATGTTCCTGTTTACATTCTGGAAAAAGCAATACGTTTTGGGAAACGAGGTAAAGACTTAAAAGGAAAATCAGACAGGGTTTTAAAAAGGTACGAAATAAAAATGACCCGTTCAAGATTCGATAAAAAAAACAATAAATATGAAAATAAAGACTATACTTTAGAAGTGGTCGTCGATGAAAGAAACTGGACAATAACCCATTACATGTATAAATAAGGTGGTTTTATGGTTAATATACGAGATGTAGATACTGAAATTAACATATATCCCATTGAGAAGATAAAAAATGAGGATATGCAGGATACCGCTTATGATGCTTGGTTAAAAATGTATATCGAACTTACAACCAAGGGGATTAAGTTTAATGCAGAATGGGGATGCTATATCTCTGATTTAAAAGAGTTGCATAACAAGCTAACTGAAATAAAAAACAATGGATCCCCTGCGGATTATTTGTTCTCACCCAATGAAAATATGGTTTCATTAAATTTTGAGAAAAATGACTCTGAAACATATTGTGTAGAGTATACTTTACACACGGATATTCGTTCTGATACTTATGTTCGTGGGATATCATACATAGATATCCCGACAATGGAAAGTTTAATTATTGGAGTAAAAAATCTTATTGATTATTAATATATGCGTTCTTCCCATAAACTATAACCAGATGTCCCCGTAGCATGGTTAGTCCATGTAATATCTTTATAGTAGAAAAGCACCATCTCATGTGGTTGCTTATCTGCATGAGTAAGAGAATGAGGATAATCAATTGAAATGTTAGCTATGGATGCATCGTTAAGCTTTATAGTGTAGTATTTTTTCAATACTCCTTCAGGAGTTCCTCTGTAAATATCAAAGACACATTTTAAAATTTCATTATCTGATACAGACATCCCTAATAAGGGAGAGGATTTGTCAATTAGTTTTATTATTTCAACAGGATTATGTTTAACATGTTGATCGCGTGTAATGGTATGTCGTAATGCCAGAGTAAATATTTCATCTTCATGACCGCTTTGATACCTATTCCCGATTGAATCAAATGTAGAGCAACCTGAAGATATCAATCCTTGTTTTTCGCCTGTAAGGGTTAGATATATAATGTTAGCCATCGATTATTCCTTATCGTTAAAATCTATCCAAGAAAATTTCATATTTATCACATCGCATTTCATCATACCATAATTGCTTTTATAATAACTACACTGATAATCATTGAACCAATATTAAATTTTCGGCTTTTTAGTTCATTCTCCAGACCGGAATGATTTCAGTAAATCAATAAGCAAAACGAGTATCAATCAGCCAAACATTAGCCCTTCGGCTCAATCCCCTGATTTCTCAATTCCTCACGGGCAAGCTCTTTGAACCAGTTCCCAAGGCTAACACCCTTTTTTGCAACAACTTCATCTAGCTGTTCGCGTAACTCAGGTGAAATCCGGATCTGAAAAGTCGGTGATTTACCTGTTGATGAAGATTTCTTCGTATCACGTTTTATCGTTGACATGTACGTACCTTTTTAACTATGCTGGATTTTATAGGTACGTACAATATCACAAAAGCACATTACACTCATCACCCGTTTCACCCCTGAAAGGTAGTGCAATGATCTTACCCGCCAATAGTGGACACGCGACTAAGTGAGTAAACTCTCTACCAGAGGTGACTCATGACGAAATCCGTATCAACCAGTAAAAAACCACGTAAGCAACATACGCCTGAATTTCGCAGCGAAGCCCTGAAGCTTGCAGAGCGTATCGGTGTTGCTGCCCGTGAACTCAGTCTGTACGAATCCCAGCTCTATAACTGGCGTAGCAAGCAGCAGAGCAAGACAATTTCCTCTGAGCGAGAGAGTGAACAGGCAGCAGAGATTGCCCGCCTCAAGCGCTAACTGGCGGAGAGGGATGAAGAGTTGGCCATTCTCCAAAAGGCCGCGACATACTTTGCAAAGCGCCTGAAATGAAGTATGTCTTTATCGAACAACATCGGGCTGAGTTCAGTATCAAAGCCATGTGTCGGGTGTTTCAGGTTGCCCGCAGCGGTTGGTATGTTTGGCGGTCTCGCCGTCATCAGGTCAACTCGCGTCAGCGGTTCCGGCTTGTCTGCGATGATGCCGTCAGCAAGGCATTCAATCACGCCAAACAGTGGTACGGTGCCCCACGACTGGCTGATGAGCTACCGGACTATAACGTGAAAACCATTGCTGCCAGTCTACGCCGTCAGGGGCTGCGGGCAAAAGCCGCGCGAAAGTTCAGTCCGGTCAGCTGCCGGGAGCACGGCCTGCCAGTGTCTGAAAATCTGCTGAAGCGAGACTTTATCGCCAGCGGCCCGAATCAAAAATGGGCAGGAGATATCAATTAATTACGTACAGATGAAGGCTGGCTGTATCTGGCGGTGGTGATTGACCTGTGGTCGCGTGCTGTTGTCGGCTGGTCGATGTCATCGAGAATGACGGCTGCGCTGGCCTGTAATGCCCTGCACATGGCGCTCTGGCGACGAAAACGGCCTCAAAACGTGGTTGTTCACACCGATCGCGGTGGCCAGTACTGTTCAGCAGATTATCAGTCCATGCTGAAAAGCCATAATCTGCGAGGGAGTATGAGCGCGAAGGGATGTTGTTACGACAATGCCTGTGCGGAAAGCTTTTTCCACTCCCTGAAAGTGGAATGTATCCACGGAGAGTCCTTTGCCAGCCGTGAAATAATGCGAACGGCGGTGTTTAATTATATCGAGTGTGATTACAATCGTTGGCGTCGCCACAGTGCATGCGGCGGTCTCAGCCCGGAACAGTTTGAAAACCAGAACCTCGCTTAGGGCTGTGTCCACATTACGTGGGTAGGATCAGTGTAATGCCGTCAGAAAGCGTCCCAGCGTATCTTTGGGTGATAACGGGTTTCTCACCCCTTTTGCCCGATAACTGTCTTCCAGTTCTGTGCGAGTGCGGTATTTTTTCTGCACTTTCAGGATAGTAAAGGGATTATAGGTCAGAGACGGTTGACGTTGTTGTGTCTGGGCATTAATCGCTTCGATTTCGATGGCATGTTGGACAGAAACATTCGCCCAGCGAAAAGTTTGTTCAGCGGCTGTTCTGGCTCTTGACGCAATCTCATCAAACTTACGCAAAATCTCATTACCCGACAGGTCTTTTACCCGCAGGTTTTCCCATTCTTTCAAACGGTTTTCGGCTTTGTTCGGCACATTAAGCGTATTGGGTTTGGCAGGTTTGGTTCTGCCAAGCAGGTGATTACGGTATTGGGCGAACACTTCACTCATCGTCAGTTCGGCAACGTTGATTTCTTTTCTGATAGCATTCGGGCTGCGCTTCGTTTGTTTCATCGTCTGAGCAAAGTTGCGAGCCGTTTCGCGTGCCTGATCGATAGTGGCAAAATCAGATACATTTCCAATCGTGGCTCTGATAACGTCCTGTGGTGCTTTTCCTCCGGTTGCTGTTCGTTGACCGGAATCCACACGGCGCTGGATGATATAGTTTTTTTTTGTGCCGCTGATTTTTACCCCAAAACCTGCGGGTTAATCACGGTAATTATCGGTGATAAGATAGGGCTTTCGTGCTGGGTTAGGAACATAGATGACACGCCCTTCGGGATCGAAGGCAGGCTTCACATCAATCGATAACTTATTGATTATAATAGGCGGATTGAGTGTCATTTTTATCGATGCAATCTTAATGTATAACCAGCCAGACTGGATGTGTAACGCATCTTATTAGTATACAAATTTATGGGTTTAGGTGAGTTTTTGACGGTTTTACACGCGGTCACCTGAGCTAACAGATAGAGTAAAAACTGAGTAAAATCAATATGAATGAAGCCACAGAGAAGGACTTCACCGCCCATACGCCGATGATGCAACAGTACTTTAGGCTAAAGGCTGAACATCCAGAAATTCTGCTGTTTTACCGCATGGGCGATTTTTACGAACTGTTCTATGACGATGCCAAGCGGGCTTCTCAATTACTGGATATTTCGCTGACAAAGCGCGGCGCTTCCGCTGGGGAACCAATACCGATGGCGGGCGTTCCTCATCATGCCGTGGAGAACTACCTTGCCAGACTGGTGCAAATGGGCGAATCCGTTGCTATCTGTGAGCAAATCGGCGATCCCGCCACCAGCAAAGGGCCTGTAGAGCGTAAAGTGGTACGCATCGTCACGCCGGGAACCATCAGCGACGAAGCACTATTGCAGGAGAAACAGGATAACCTGCTCGCCGCGCTCTGGCAGGACAGCCGGGGATTCGGTTATGCCACCTTAGATATCAGTTCTGGACGCTTTCGCGTGAGCGAGCCTGCCGATAGGGAAACCATGGCGGCCGAATTGCAGCGTACCAACCCGGCAGAATTGCTTTATCCTGAATCCTTTGAGTCTATGGATTTGATCGAAAATCGTCATGGGCTGCGTCGTCGCCCACTGTGGGAATTTGAACCCGATACCGCACGTCAGCAGCTCAACCTGCAATTCGGCACCCGCGATCTGACCGGTTTCGGTGTAGAGCAGGCACAGCTCGCGCTGCGAGCCGCCGGATGTTTGCTGCAATACGCAAAAGACACGCAGCGCACGTCGCTGCCGCACATTCGCGGAATAACGATGGAGCGCCAGCAGGACGGTATCATCATGGATGCGGCTACCCGCCGTAACCTTGAACTGACGCAGAATCTATCCGGTGGTGTGGAAAATACGTTGGCTGCGGTGCTGGACTGTACCGTGACGGCAATGGGCAGCCGCATGCTGAAGCGCTGGATACACATGCCCAGCCGCGATACAGATACACTCAGGCAGCGTCAGCAGGCTATCAGCGCATTGCGGGACATTGCTCCCGATCTACAACCCTCTCTGCGACAAGTCGGCGATTTAGAACGTATTCTGGCACGGCTTGCGTTGCGCACGGCGCGCCCGCGCGATCTGGCACGTATGCGCCATGCTTTCCAGCAATTTCCCGCTATTCGTGAACAGCTTGCACCGCTGGAAACGGATTCAGTCCGTCGTCTGGTCAGCTTGGTTGGACAATTTGATGAATTGCGCGATTTACTGGAGCGCGCCATGGTCGAAGCACCACCCGTGCTGGTACGTGATGGTGGCGTGATTGCACCGGGCTACCATGCAGAGCTGGATGAATGGCGCGCGCTGGCTGACGGTGCCAGCGATTATTTGGACCGTCTGGAAATTCGCGAACGTGAAAAGCTGGGGCTGGATACGCTGAAAGTCGGCTTCAATGGCGTACACGGCTATTACATTCAGGTTAGCCGGGGTCAAAGCCATCTGGTGCCGATTCACTATGTACGCCGCCAGACGCTGAAAAATGCCGAACGCTATATCATCCCTGAGTTGAAAGAGTACGAAGACAAAGTTCTGACCTCGAAAGGCAAGGCGCTGGCGCTGGAAAAGGCACTCTATGATGAACTTTTCGACCTGCTGCTGCCTCATTTGGCGGAGCTTCAGCAAAGTGCAGCCGCGTTAGCCGAACTGGATGTCCTGACGAATCTGGCCGAGCGTGCCGATACGCTGAATTACGTCTGCCCGACGCTGAGCGATAAACCCGGTATCAAAATCACCGGCGGTCGTCACCCTGTCGTCGAACAGGTGCTGCGTGAGCCGTTTATCTCTAACCCGCTGGCGCTGTCGCCACAGCGTCGCATGCTGATTATCACCGGCCCCAACATGGGCGGTAAAAGTACTTATATGCGTCAGGCTGCACTGATTGTGCTGATGGCGCACATCGGCTGCTTTGTGCCTGCGGATCAGGCGGTTATTGGCCCGATTGATCGCATTTTCACCCGAGTGGGTGCAGCAGACGATTTAGCGTCTGGCCGCTCCACCTTCATGGTGGAAATGACGGAAACGGCAAATATTTTGCATAACGCTACAGAAAACAGTCTGGTATTGATGGACGAAATCGGGCGCGGCACCTCAACCTATGATGGCCTGTCGCTGGCGTGGGCCTGCGCCGAAAATCTGGCAAACCGCATCAAAGCGATGACGCTATTCGCCACACACTACTTTGAACTCACCACGCTGCCAGAAAAAATGGAAGGTGTGGTGAATGTCCATTTAGATGCGCGCGAACACGGCGATACCATCGCCTTTATGCACAGCGTACAGGATGGTGCCGCCAGCAAGAGTTACGGGCTTGCCGTCGCCGCTTTGGCTGGCGTACCGAAAGACGTGATTAAGCGCGCACGCCAGAAATTGAAAGAACTGGAAACGCTATCGAATAATGCGTCATCCAGCCATATCGACGGCGCGCAGTTGGCGCTACTGAGCAATGATGAACCGTCACCGGCCATTGAAGCGCTGGAAGCCATCGATCCTGATACGCTCACACCGCGTCAGGCACTGGACTGGTTGTATCAACTAAAGAAAATGCTTTAGCTTGTAGCGGATGCAAAAAAGGCACTGGGAATCAGTGCCTTTCATTTAATTCGACATTATGCAACTACGAATCACAGTCAAGCCCTCTGGTCATCAAAGCATTATTACGGCTATCAGAGACCACTGCGGTAACCCTCTCCCCTTCTTCCATTGACGGAACAAGAGCAAAATGGGCAGGGAGAAGAAGTAACACCGCTTCACCAGCGGTACTTCTCACACGAAAATATTGCCTTTCCAGCTCGGCACCGCCCTCCATTACGAAGGTTTTCCCTGTGGCGCAGTCAGAAAAAGTGGCCACATCCGCCATATAGCGGTACATCCCCTTCATCAACATTGGCGTTTCTGGCAAAGGCTGTTCAGTGGCGGTCAGTTGATGAGGAAGAGAGGTATTGATTGGCCCCCCTTGCTCATCCAACAACTCAAGACCTTTATCAATCGGACGGAAGTAATGTTTTTCTCCTGAGCGTTCCGTCAGCACCAGTTTATCCGCCGTACGACGCCATTGACCATAGTAGGAAAAAACGGTCTCTCCAGGTTGCGTCGTCTTATACTGCTTATGCAGAATGAACGTCCCATCTTTTTCTAAAAACAGTGACGCATCAATGCCTTCACAATCCGCACAGGGTAGAATGCCACGATAGCTTTGCGCCATAGGTTTCAGCGGTTCTTCCTGAACTTGTGAGCGGGTATGACACCCAATCAACCCTACAATCCCTGCCATCAACAGCACACCGATAGCCAGTTTTTTCATCATGCTTTTCCTGCTGTCTCTGCCCTGTTTTTATCGTTCTTACTCAGCGCCAGAACGTGTCCAGTCTGTTATCATCTATGAGTTTGAGGCATCTTCCACTCAGAAAACGCCATTTCCAGACTATTCTTATCGTCAGATAACCAGATCGTGCCTTCCTGTATCGTCGCCTGCAATACCATCGTGCGTTGAGCCAGGCCGGCAAGTTGCGTCAGTTGATTGTCATCCAAAAAACGAATAGCCAGATTCTTGTACCCAGAAACCTTATCTGATATCGCATTCCACCATACCTGCGCCGCCCGATCGCTGTAGGCATACAGCACCACTGAACGGGACTGGTTACAGGCTTTCTTAAGCCGTTTTTCATCCGGCAGGCCTAACTCAATCCACAGTTCCAGCTCCATCGTATCGTTACGCAGCCAGATTTCCGGCTCGTCATCGGCACTGAGTCCTTTGGTGAAGCGCAGATTTTCATCGGCATGACAGATCCACGCTAAAAGTCGCAGCATCATGCGCTGTTCCGTTTCAGAGGGATGTTGTGCGATGGTCAGGTTCGCGTCGTGAAAAAAATTCCGATCCATGTCGGCAATATTGATTGCTGCTTTGTAAACCGTTGCTTTTAATGCCATCAGTAACCTCGTTGTTATTCCTTTTAGTTTACTTGAGTTAGCGCCATCCTCACAGTAAAGGTGATATCTGCCACGTAACCGATAGATTAGGCCTCTAACGACTGCTGATATCCTGCTAGTGCCTATGCTATAGTCGGTTTGATCAATAGAGTTTATCTTCGTAGGCTTACAACATCGCGCACCGCAACCGGTGATGATGCATGAATATCTACCAAGCTAAGCTTTTAAGGGAGGATATAGTGCAAGAATACTGTGAATTAGTACGTCGCTTATACGCAGAGATCGCCAGTGGCGATCTGGGCTATATACCCGATTCGCTGGGTTGTGTTTTGAAAACCCTGGATGGCATTGCCGCGAACGATGCAGTGCCATCCTCCGTCAGGGAACAGGCCGCTTTTGCCGCCGCTAACTTATTGGTGAGTGATTATGTCAATGAGTAATGAATATCAACCCATCAACTGTGATGATTACGACAGCCTGGAAGCCACCTGTCAGCAGAATCTGACGCTGACGCTGGAACTGCGCAATGGTGAAGTGATAACCGGTAAAGCCAGTGACATGATCTCACGCAAGCAGGTCGAATATCTGGTGATTGAAGCCTCCGGTGCAACGCGAGAACTGCGCCTCGACCATATTGTGAGTTTCAGTCACCCTGAGATAGGTAAAGTCGTCGTCAGCGAATCCTGACTGGCTTCGGTTTTTATCTAGCGGCAAACTCTGAACAATGCCGCCAAAACGGACAATGCAAGTTGTCCGTTTTTTATTTCGGCCTGATTCCTCCGTTTTCCCAACTAATGTGCCACACTGGCTCGCTTTCTTTCACTTGCCCTTCCCGCGTAACAAATCGTCCCACGGCCGCAATCAATTGTTCATTGTAGAACACCAGCGGCGTACGGTCGCGCCACCAGGGCGGAACGCCTAGCTCCTGCCAGAGTTTCTTGATGTGTCGCCCGTGTGCTCTGCCGATAATATGCACCATTCCGCGAGTCGAAAAGCGAATACTCACCGCTTCACCGTTTTCCGGTGCGCGAACTGCCATACCACTTTCTGCCAGCCATAGGGTTCCCAGATTGTCAGGAAGCGATAACGGGCACGACGTCGGTTGCCACGGCAGAATGCACTCTTTTAGCGACGTCATCAGCGGCAACAAATAGAGGTGCTCACGAAAACGACGGATCTGCATCTGATTCAATTGCAATACCGGTTCCGCATCTTGACGGCTCATCGCAACCTCATCCCAGAGTCGTTGTAGCTGCTCGCGCGCGGGCATCATCGCTCCTTGCTGCGCCAGCCAGCGTCGCAGTAGCGCAAAACGACGTACCGAACTGAGCGGCGTCAGGCCGTCAATACTCAACGCGCCATCCGGCTGGCATAGTGCCTGCAATGATTCCTCTAACAACTCATCCAGCAATTTTTCCTGTTCAGCACAAAGTTGGGCGCTACGTGCCACGGCAGAGGGGAAATGCGGCCAGCGCTGCGTCAAACGCGGTAAAATCTGGCGGCGTAGAAAATTACGGTCGAAACGCTCGTCCTGATTGCTGTCGTCCTCAATCCAGTGAAGCTGGTGTCGTTGCGCATACGCTTCCAACTGGAGGCGAGAAAACCCTAATAACGGGCGCACAAGCCGATTGTGGCCCAACATACTTTGCGCCGCCATCGCAGACAATCCGGCAGGCCCGCTGCCACGTTTAAGCGCCAGTAAGAAGGTTTCGCTCTGGTCATCAAGATGCTGCGCCGTCAGCAAGGTTTCCCCTTCTTGCAGATGCGCGTGCAACGCCTGATAACGTGCGGTTCTGGCGGCGGCTTCAATTCCCCCGTGCTGCGATTCAACCGTTACCGTGAGCGCGGCAAACGGCACCTGCCAGCGTTCACACTGTTGACGACAGTGTTCAGCCCAGCTATCCGCCAGCGGGTTTAAGCCGTGATGGATGTAAGCCGCGCGAATAGTCAGCCCGGCACGCTGACGCACCGCCACCAGCAGATGCAGTAACACGCTGGAATCCAGGCCGCCGCTGTAGGCCAGCAAGATCGAGCCGCATCCAGCCGTTTGCGTTACGATCGTCTGGAGCAATCCATCATCAGTTTCGGTGCAGTCCACGATATCAGATCTCATACAGTTCTAAGGGCAGGTCGTCAGGATCGGAGAAGAAAGTAAAACGCTGCTGCGTTTCAGGATCGATCCGCACAGGTTCACAGACAACGCCAGCCTGTTCCAGCGAAGCGATGGCCTGCTCTACATCGGATACGGCAAAAGCCAGATGACGCAGACCGCAGGCCTCTGGGCGGCTGACACGCATGGGTGGCTGAGGGAAAGAAAATAGCTCAATCGTATAACGCCCATTCAGTGAGAGATCCCCTTTCCACGACTGCCGTGCTTCACGGTAGACCTCATTGTCTAAGGTAAACCCCAGAACATCACAATAAAACGCCTTGCTGCGCTCATAGTCAGAGGCAATTATTGCAATGTGATGGATATCGAGCAGTTTCAGCATTATTTATACCCTCATAGCAAAAAATCCGCTGTCATTCCTGACAACGGATTTTCAGAGTACGCCAGAATCGCCTGATTAAGAATACAGCAATCAGGCAATGGCCTTATCAGCAGTAGCCGTAATTCATCAAACGCTGATAGCGGCGGTTCAACAATTCTTCTTCCGTCAAGCCGTCCAGATCGAGCAGGTCGGCCAGCAGTTGTGCTTTCAGAGACGCTGCCATCGCCGGAACGTTACGGTGCGCGGAACCCAGAGGTTCAGGGATCACGGTATCGATCAGTTTCAGCTCTTTCAGACGCGGGGCAATAATTCCCATTGCTTCCGCCGCCAGCGGCGCTTTATCCGCGCTCTTCCACAGGATAGACGCACAGCCTTCCGGTGAAATCACCGAGTAGGTGCTGTACTGCAACATGTTGACCTTGTCACCCACGCCGATAGCCAGCGCACCACCGGAACCACCCTCACCGATAACGGTACAGATGATGGGTACACGCAGCGTCGACATTTCACGCAGGTTACGCGCAATCGCTTCGGACTGACCGCGCTCTTCTGCGCCAACGCCCGGATAAGCACCCGGCGTGTCGATAAAGGTGATAATCGGCATCTTGAAACGATCGGCCATTTCCATCAGGCGCAGCGCTTTGCGATAGCCTTCCGGTGCAGGCATGCCGAAATTACGGCGAATCTTTTCTTTGGTTTCACGGCCTTTTTGATGACCAATGATCATCACCGGACGTCCATCCAAACGGGCAATCCCACCGACAATCGCTTTGTCATCGGCATAGGCACGATCGCCCGCCAGCTCATCAAAGTCGGTAAAAATGTGCTTAATGTAATCAAGCGTATAAGGACGTTGCGGATGGCGCGCTAATTGCGCCACCTGCCAGGCACCCAAGTCGGCGAAGATTTTACGCGTCAATTCAACGCTTTTCTCACGCAGGCGCTGGACTTCTTCGTCCAGATTAATATCCAATTTTTCGTCTTGACGGCTGACTGAGGTCAGCGAGTCAATTTTCGCTTCCAACTCTGCAATCGGCTGCTCAAAATCAAGAAAATTCAGACTCATAGTATTCCTATATTAGTCAAATTCCAGTTCCACCTGCTCATTACCCACTAATGTGCGCAGCTCGTTCAGTAGCGCATCGGCAGGCGTTACACGCCATGCTGCCCCGAAGCGTAATCGGGCGCGCGCATCTTCACGCTGGTAGTAGAGATGCACTGGGATCGTCCCCGATCGATGGGGTTCCAACGATTGACGGAGACGGTTTAATAGCTGGTCATCAATTTGCCTGTCAGTCAGCGAGATAGCAAGCCCGCGCGCGTATTTTTCCCGCGCTTCACTGATATCCATTAACTCTCGGACGGTCATTTTAAGCCCGCCGCTGAAGTCATCAAAGCTGACCTGTCCACTGGCGATAAGGATACGGTCTTTCTCAAGTAAATGCTGATATTTTTCCAATGCATCGGTAAACAGCATGATCTCAAGCCGACCGGAACGATCGTCCAATGTACAGACACCAATACGGTTCCCCCGCTTGGTAACCATGACGCGGGCCGCCAACACCAGCCCAACGGCAGTGGTCATTTTGCCCCGATCCGTCGGGTGCATATCTTTCAAACGCACGCCATTGGCATAGCGTTCAATTTCCTTAATATATTGCGTGATCGGGTGGCCGGTCAGATACAGCCCCAGCGTTTCCCGTTCACCATCAAGCACCACCTGCTCCGGCCACGGCGGCACCGTACTGTAGGATTGTTCAACCTGTTCTGGTGCCTCGGCCAGCACGCCAAACATATCCACCTGACCAATGGCTTCCGCTTTCGCGTGCTGATCGGCAGCTTTCAGCGCATCCGCTAATGAGTTCATCAGCGCGGCACGATGCGGCCCCAGACGATCAAAAGCACCCGACATAATCAGCTTTTCCAGCACGCGACGGTTCAGCTTTTTAATGTCGGTACGTGCACAAAGATCAAACAGTTCTCTAAAATAGCCGCCCTGATTACGCGCTTCAATAATCGCTTCTATTGGGCCTTCACCCACGCCTTTAATTGCACCGATGCCGTAAACAATCTCGCCATCGTCATTAACGTGGAAGTGATACAGACCGCTGTTGATGTCCGGCGGCAGAATTTTTAAATTCATCCGCCAGCATTCATCCACCAAACCCACCACTTTATCCGTGTTGTCCATATCGGCGGTCATCACCGCCGCCATGAATTCTGCAGGATAGTGCGCCTTCAGCCACAGCGTCTGGTAAGACACCAATGCATAAGCGGCGGAGTGAGATTTATTAAAGCCGTAACCGGCAAATTTTTCCACCAGGTCGAAAATCTTAACTGCCAGTTCGCCGTTCACCCCGCGGGATTTCGCGCCATCTTCAAAACCACCGCGCTGCTTCGCCATCTCGACCGGGTTCTTTTTCCCCATCGCACGACGCAGCATGTCTGCGCCGCCCAGCGTGTAACCCGCCAGCACCTGCGCGATCTGCATCACCTGTTCCTGATACAGGATTATGCCGTAGGTCGGCTCCAGCACTGGCTTGAGTGACTCGTGCTGCCACTCGATATCAGGATACGAAATCGCTTCACGGCCATGCTTACGGTCGATAAAGTTATCCACCATACCGGATTGCAGCGGGCCGGGACGGAACAGCGCTACCAGAGCGATCATATCTTCAAAGCAGTCAGGTTTGAGGCGTTTGATCAGGTCTTTCATACCGCGCGATTCAAGCTGGAATACCGCTGTGGTTTCCGAGCGTTGCAGCATGTCGAAACTTTTCTTGTCATCGAGCGGGATCGCAGCGATATCAATCGGCTCCAGCCCTTGCTTCGCACGACGAGCGTTAATCATCCCCAACGCCCAGTCGATAATGGTCAACGTACGCAGGCCAAGGAAGTCGAACTTCACCAGCCCGGCATATTCCACGTCATTCTTATCAAACTGGGTAACCGGATGGTTCCCTTCCGCGTCGCAATATAACGGTGCGAAATCGGTGATCTTGGTGGGGGATATCACCACCCCACCAGCGTGTTTACCGGCATTACGCGTTACGCCTTCAAGCTTCCGCGCCATATCAATCAGCGCTTTCACTTCCTCATCGGCTTCATAAATTTCCGGCAGTTGCGGCTCAGCGGCAAAGGCTTTTTCCAGCGTCATGCCGGGATCGGGCGGCACCAGTTTTGAGATACGATCGACAAACCCATAAGGGTGCCCAAGCACGCGCCCAACGTCACGAATCACCGCTTTCGCCGCCATCGTACCGAAAGTAATAATCTGCGATACCGCATCACGTCCGTACATTTCCGCGACGTGATCGATGACCTTATCGCGTTTTTCCATACAGAAATCGACGTCGAAGTCAGGCATGGAGACACGTTCAGGGTTGAGGAAGCGTTCGAACAGCAGGTCGAATTCTAGCGGATCCAGATCGGTGATTTTCAGCGCGTAAGCCACTAACGAGCCAGCGCCGGAACCGCGTCCCGGCCCAACAGGCACGTCGTTATCTTTCGACCATTGGATAAATTCCATCACGATCAGGAAGTAGCCTGGGAAGCCCATCTGGTTGATTACGCCCAGTTCAATGTCCAGACGCTCATCATATTCAGGCCGACGCTCAGCGCGCACTTCCGGGTCAGGGAACAGGAATTCGAGACGTTCCTCCAGCCCCTTTTTCGAGCACTGAACCAGAAAATCTTCCGTACTCATATCGCCCGTCGGGAACTGCGGCAGGAAATATTCCCCCAAACGGATTGTTACGTTACAGCGCTTGGCAATTTCAACGCTGTTCGCCAGCGCTTCAGGAATATCCGCAAATAGCTCGCACATTTCCTCTTCGGAACGCATGTACTGCTGCGGGCTGTAATGACGTGGACGTTTGGGATCGTCAAGCGTGTAGCCATCGTGAATCGCTACGCGGATCTCATGGGCATCAAAATCATCAGAACTGATGAAACACACTTCATTGGTCGCCACTACCGGCAATCCGTGCTGCGTTGCCAGTTCGACAGCCGCGTGCAAATAGCTTTCTTCGTCGGGGCGGGAGGTACGCGTCAACTCCAGATAATAACGCTGAGGGAAATGCTCCTGATAGAACGCCAGACACTGTTCGGCCTGCGCCTGATTACCGCGGAGCAAAAATTGACCGACATCCCCACGGCGACCACCAGACAGTAAAATCAGCCCTTCCTGATGCTCAATCAGCCAATCGCGGTCAATCGTCGGCCCGGCTGCGCCATAACCGCGTTGATAAGCACGAGAAATCAGCAACGTGAGATTCTGGTAGCCCTTATTATTCATCGCCAGCACGGTGAGATGCGCGAGTTCATCCCCTAGCTCGTCGCTTTCGACATAGAAGTCTGCGCCGATAATCGGCTTGATGCCTGCGCCATGCGCGCCACCATAGAATTTAACCAGCCCACACAGGTTGGTAAAATCGGTAATCGCCAGCGCCGGCATGCCGAGTGCCGCCGTTTTTTTTACCAGAGGGCCGACTTTAGCCAGCCCATCGATCATGGAATAGTCACTGTGAACACGCAGGTGAACAAAACGTGGTTCGGCCATCTCCGGATCCCAGAATTTATCGATTAGTCAGCATGGCTGCGACACGATTGCCTGCGCACGCCACACCGAGAGTTAATAATGATGTTTTACGCCAGACCTAATGCACGTTTAACTGGCGCGAAGCTCCGACGGTGAAACTCAGTCGCGCCCAGCGCAGCCAGTTTCTCCAGATGAAAAGCCGTTGGATAGCCTTTGTGTTGAGCAAAGCCATAAGCGGGGAAGCGTTGATCCAACTCGACCATCTCACGATCGCGAGTCACTTTCGCCATAATCGAGGCCGCGCTGATTTCTGCCACGCGGCTATCCCCTTTAACCACCGCCTGAGCGGGCATCGGTAACGCCGGACAACGGTTGCCGTCAATGAGAACAAAATCAGGCTTGATAGCCAATCCCGCGACCGCACGCTGCATTGCCAACATGGTAGCATGCAGGATATTCAGTTGGTCAATCTCTTCCGGCTCCGCACGACCGAGGCTCCATGCCAGCGCCTTCTCTTTGATTTCATCATAGAGCGCCAGCCGACGTTTTTCACTCAGCTTTTTAGAATCCGCCAGCCCGACAATGGATCGGGTCGGGTCCAGGATCACCGCAGCGGTTACGACCGCGCCAACCAGAGGGCCACGCCCAACTTCATCAACGCCAGCGATACAGGTCGCCTGCGGATAGACAAATATTTCGCTCATGGTTTTATTAATATGCTTATTAACAAGGCCTTACTAATTCCAGCACCGCCTGAGCCGCCTGCTCATCGGCGTTACAGCGAATTTGCTGATGCAAATCCACAAACGTCGTGCGCAATTCAGCCGTTTTATCCGCATTGGCAAACAGTGGCAGCAGCGCGGCGGCCAGCTTATCTGGCGTGCAGTCGGTCTGTAGCAGTTCTGTCACCAGCTCACGCCCGGCCAGCAGGTTAGGTAGTGATACCCACGGCGTTTTGACCAGACGCTGCGCCAGCCAAAAGGTAAACGGCTTCATACGATAACCGACAACCATCGGACATTTCGCCAGCATGCACTCTAACGCCGCCGTGCCGGATGCCAATAGCGCCGCATCGCTGGCAATCATAGCTTCACGCGCCTGACCATCCAGCAAATGCACGCGGAGATCGGGAGCCACGCTACTTTTTATCCGCTCGAACTGCTCACGCCGCTTGCTGTTGACCAACGGAACCACGATTTCCAGATCGGGAAAATGTTGGCGCAGTAGCACAGCCGTATTGAGGAAATCGGCACTCAGCATTTCTACTTCAGCGCCACGGCTGCCCGGCAGCAGCGCCAGACAGTGCGCATCCGGCGCAATTCCCAAGGCCGTACGGGCGGCCAGTTTATCGGGATGCAGCGGCATCGCATCTGCCATCGTGTGGCCGATAAAGCGACAGGGTACATTGAAACGATCGTAAAACGCTTTTTCAAAAGGCAAGAAGGCCAGCACCAGATTGGTCGCTTTACCTATTTTGAAAACGCGTTTTTGACGCCAAGCCCACACAGATGGACTGACGTAGTGAATAGTATTGATGCCGCGCTGCTTGAGGTTCCCCTCCAGCGTGATATTGAAATCAGGTGCATCAATCCCCACGAAAACATCGGGTTGGAGTTCGCTGAAGCGCTGGGTTAAATCCCGCCGAATTTTCAGCAGGCGAGGAAGCCGCTCAAGCACTTCCACAATGCCCATCACCGCCAGCTCTTCCATTTCGTACCAGGCTTCACAGCCTTCAGCCTGCATACGCGGCCCGGCAACGCCGACAAACCGCGCATCGGGCACCTTTTCTTTTAGCGCCCGGATCAGGCCTGCGCCAAGGATGTCGCCGGAAGTTTCCCCGGCGACCAGCCCAATAGTCAAAGGACGTGATGACATGGATTAACGAATGATGCCGCGCGTAGAACGGGCGAAGAAATCGGTAAACGCCTGCACCGCCGGGTATTCCGCCGCCAGCGCTTCAATTTCCGGTTTCACTTCATCCAACGTTTTACCACTGCGGTAAAGCAGTTTGTACGCGTTACGAATCGCATGCAGGGTGTCTTTCTCGAATCCACGACGCTTCAGGCCTTCGATGTTCAGGCCAAACGGCGTGGCGTGGTTCCCCTGCGCGATCACATACGGCGGTACGTCTTGCGCGACACCGGAGCATCCACCAACCATGACGTGAGCACCGATAATGCAGAACTGGTGTACCGCCGTCATCCCACCGATAATTGCAAAATCATCGACGGATACGTGGCCGCCCAGCGTCGCATTATTCGCCAGAATACAACGGTTACCCACCACACAGTCGTGTGCGATATGCGTGTTGATCATCAACAGGTTATCGCTACCAACTTTAGTCAACCCACCGCCCTGCGTTGTACCGCGATGAATCGTGACGCTTTCACGGATGCGGTTACGATCGCCAATCTCAACGCGGGTCGGTTCCCCGGCATACTTGAGATCCTGATTCACTTCACCAATTGACGTGAACTGATAGATTTCGTTATCGCGACCAATTTTAGTGACGCCATTGACGACGACATGTGATTTCAGCACCGTACCTGCACCGATCTCAACCTGAGAACCGATATAGCAGAACGGGCCAATATGAACGCCAGCGCCAATAATGGCACCGTCTTCAACAATCGAACTAGGGTGAATAAAGGCGGTTTGATCAATCACGTTATCAGGACTCCCGACGACGAGCACACATCATTGACGCTTCACAGGCCACTTCGCCATCAACTTTGGCAACACCTTTAAAGCGTGCAACGCCACGACGCTCTTTGATGAATTCAACTTCAAGGATCATTTGATCGCCTGGCTGCACCGGACGCTTAAAACGCGCTTCGTCAACAGCGGCGAAATAGTACAGCTCACCCGGTTCCAATTTACCGACGCTTTTGAACGCCAGAATCCCCGTGGCCTGAGCCATAGCTTCCAGAATCAACACGCCAGGAAAAATCGGTTTACCTGGGAAATGGCCCTGGAAGAAGGGTTCGTTAAAAGAGACGTTTTTCACCGCCCGCAGAAACTTCCCTTCTTCAAAATCCAGTACCCGATCAACTAGCAAAAACGGGAAACGGTGCGGTAATAATTCTAAAATCTCTTCAATATGCAGAGTATGAGTGTCAGTAGTCAAAATACTCTTCCTGTCCATAAAAACTGATGCCATCAACAACACGGCCTGCGCAGACCCTAAATTAGGTGTCTTCAGGCAGGCCGCAAATAAAACGCGAGTGATTAAACGTTATCGACTTTTCGTTCAACGGCTTTCAACCGTTTGCTTATCTCATCAATATTCATCACCAACGCTGCGGTTTTACGCCATACTTTATTGGGTTGTAAAGGAATGCCTGAAGAGTATACCCCAGGTTCTGTGATAGGTCGCATGACCATTCCCATTCCCGTGACCGTCACTTTATCGCAGATCTCCATGTGCCCGTTAATCACGCTGGCACCGCCGATCATGCAATAACGACCAATTTTCAAGCTTCCCGCCATAATGACGCCACCCGCGACCGCGGTATTGTCGCCAATCACGACGTTGTGCGCAATCTGGCATTGGTTATCAATGATAACACCATTGCCAATGACCGTATCATCCAACGCACCGCGATCGATGGTCGTGCTTGCGCCAATCTCAACCCGATCGCCAATCCTGACCGTTCCCAACTGCGGGATCTTCACCCAGTTGCCGCGATCGTTGGCATAACCAAAACCGTCAGAACCGATAACCGTTCCAGACTGGATCAGGCAATGCTCACCCAGCTCCACACGGTGATAAATCGTTACATTTGCCCATAAACGCGTCCCCGCGCCAATGCGAGCATCTTTACCGACAAAACAACCGGGGCCAATGACAACGCCATCACCCAGTTGTGCGCCAGATTCGATGACAGCATTTGCACCCACGGATACCTGCTGGCCGAGCGTCGCATCGGGTGCAATAACTGCACTTGGCGCAATATCGGTTGCTGGCTGTGGCGTCGTATCCAGAAGTTGTGCCATGCGTGCATAGGTAAGATAGGGATTCTTCACTACCAGTGCAGCAACCTGACAGTAAGGCAAATCCGCTTCCGTTAACACAACAACAGAGGCTTGCGTCACTGCTAGTTGCTCACGGTAACGACTGTCGGAAAGAAACGTAATGTGCCCAGCTTTTGCCGAATGCATAGAAGCAACACCGGTGATGACGATATCGCCATCACCGTGTAATTGTGCATCCAACTGTTGAGCTAACGCATCCAGTCGAATCGAATACATGGTTTATTTAACCTGTTTCAGCACATCGGCAGTAATATCTTTGGCATTGGCGACATACGCAACGGCGTTAGCGTCAATCACAACATCATAACCTTCTTTGCTGGCAACCGCTTTCACGGCATCCTGAATACGGCTCAGAATTTTATTGCGTTCTTCCGTCTGACGACGGCGGTTATCCTGATCAAAAGCTTGTGCTTTCGTTGAGAACTGCTCACGCTGCGCCATGATGTCTTTTTCCATCTTGCTGCGGTCGCTCGCTTTCATGGTGGAACTATCACGTTGCAACTTTTGCATCTTGGTCTGTAAATCGTTTTCCATAGATTGCAATTCAGAAGCACGGCCTTTGAACTCATTTTCTAGCTGTTTGCCAACGGTTTCACGCTGTGGCAACTGTTGGAAAATGCTGGAAACGTTAACAACGGCAATTTTGTCAGCAGCCTGAACGCTGGCTGAAGCAGCCAATGCTAAACCGAGGCCTGCGGCACATAACCACTTTTTCACTATAAACTCCTCAACCTAACCTATTTGTGTCTTAACACTTAATGATGAGCACCGCGTCATGACATGAGCGTGCATTCAACACTCATACCATGAACGGTTCATATCAATGAGCGACTCATATCAACGAACAACGATGCGACATTCCCTGCATACGACCTACTGACGTCACACTACCAGGTTTTGCCAATGTTAAACTGGAACTGTTCCGACTTGTCTCCATCGTACTTTTTCACCGGCTGGGCATAGGAGAAAACCAATGGCCCAAGCGGAGACATCCATTGCAACGCGATACCGCTGGAAACGCGGAAGTTACTCGCCTTACTGTAATCCGGCACGCCTGCGGCAATCGTGGCAGGCGTATTTTCCCAGTTGGTATCCCATACTGTACCGCCATCAATAAAGAACGAGGTACGTACTGAATTCGCGTATTTATCACTGATAAATGGCGTCGGTACGATCAGTTCCGCACTCAACACGGCCATCGCGTTACCACCAACGGCATCATCCAGATTGGTTGAATCAATCGGACAGTTTGAATATGACGTATGAGTACCTGTTGTACATTGGTAATAAGCCGCTTTAGGACCAATGGTATTCGACTGGAAGCCACGCACCGTACTGGAGCCGCCAGCATAGAAGTTGTCGTAGAACGGCACTTCTTTCCCACCGAGGCCATCAGCAAAGCCCGCACGGGTTCGACCCATGAGCACCCATTTGCCACTATCAGTCAATGGATAATAGCTCGCTGAGTCAAACGTCAGTTTGTAATATTCATTGTCAGATCCAGGTATAGCAACCTTGGCATTAGCAGAGGCACGCGTCCCTTTCGTCGGAAAGTAGCCACGATCAAGGTTGTTATACGACCATCCAGCATTCAGGAAAAGATCGTTGGCTTTGAAATCCGCATCGGACTTGGTGTTCTCATCAACGACAGAAGGCGTGACCCCCACAGAATTCAGATAACGCCACATTGCCACCTGCGGTCTCATATCTGAGAGGTCGTTATGGACATAATCCACACCGAGGCGCAACGAGTTGTTCTCGTTAATGGGGAAGCCCAACGTGCTGCCAACGCCATAACTTACGTTGGTATAGTCAGACAGATCGGCGTCGGATGCTTCAAACTTGTTGTAGAAAACACGACCACCGAGGCTCACACCATCAACGGTAAAGTACGGGTCGGTCAGTGACAGTTCGACATACGTCTGGTAGTCGTTTTTCGTCCCGCTGATACCCACGGAATTCCCCGTTCCCAACCAGTTGTCCTGCTGAACTCCCGCCTGAAAACTCACGCCACTTTCTGTACCGAAACCGACACCAAAGTTGAATGTGCCCGTATTACGTTCTTTAACTTTATACGTCACATCAACCTGATCGGCCACGCCGGGAACACGCTGCGTTTCTACATCAACACTTTCAAAATAGCCCAGTCGGTTGAGACGCTCTTTGCCCTGTTCGACCAGATCATTACCTAACCAGGCACCTTCCATCTGGCGCATTTCACGACGCAGAACCGAGTCTTTAGACGTGTCGTTACCGTCAAAACGGATATGACGCACATAGAAACGGTTACCAGCATCAACGTTGATGTTTAATTTCACCGTCTTGTCGGCATCATTAATTTCTGGCTGTGTGACGACGCGCGGATAGGCATAACCATAACGACCCAGCAGCTTTTTGATGTCCTCTTCCATGCGGGTGACTTTCGTCCCGTTGTAGAGTTCACCCGGTTCAATCTTCGTCAACCCTTCGATTTCCGCAGAGTGACCAGCCAGATTGCCTTTCACCGTCACGCCGGATAGCTTGTACTGCTCGCCTTCCGTCATATTGATAGTGATATAGATGCCTTTTTTATCTGGCGTCAGGCTCACCTGAGTAGAATCAATGTTGAAACGCGCATAGCCGCGATCCAGATAGAAACTGCGTAAGGTTTCCAGATCGCCAGACAACTTTTGTTTCTGGTATTTACGATCACCCACCACGTTCCACCACGGCACTTCATCACGCAGTTGGAAACGAGAAATCAGTTCGTCGGAGCTGAACGCTTTGTTACCGACAATGTTAATCTGCTGGATCTTGGCGGAAACACCCTCCGTAAAGACCAGCTTCAGATCGACACGATTACGCGGCAGTGGTGTGACAACGGCTTTAACCGAGGCGCTGTATTTACCCACGCTGTAGTAGAAATCTTCCAGCCCTTTTTCGATGTTAGTGAGCGCAGTACGGTCTAAGGCTTCACCGACGCGCACGCCCGACGCCTCAAGGTTTTCTTTCAGCATGTCGTCTTTGACGGACTTATTGCCGGAAAACGTGACGCTGGCGATTGTCGGACGTTCTTTCACCTGCACAATCAGCGTTTCGCCATCGCGCAGAACACGAACATCTTCAAAATTTCCAGTCGCAAACAAGGCACGGATAGTGTTACCGATGTCATCGTCACCGATGGTATCACCAACACGAACAGGCATACTGAGTAGTGCCGCCCCGACGGCAACCCTTTGCAGGCCCTCGAAATGAATGTCCTTCACCACGAACCCGTCTGCACCGTATACGGTTGCGCTGCTAAACAGCAGCGACGCTATGAGCAACTTTTTGATCGCCATCGTTGTTATGCGTTTTTCCTAACCTAATCCCGCGCCTAGAGACGAGAGAAATCATTGAAAAGTGCGAGTCCCATTAACAACATCAGCAATACTGTACCAATGCGATAGCTAACGTCCTGCACACGCTCAGAAACCGGCCTGCCTTTCAATTTTTCAACTGCAAGAAAGAGCAGGTGTCCACCATCCAATACCGGCAGAGGGAATAGATTGATGATCCCCAAATTGACGCTGATTAGGGCCAAAAACATCAGGTAATAAATCAATCCATAATCTGCTGACATTCCAGCCCCCTGAGCAATCGAAATCGGACCACTCAGGTTGTTCAGCTTAACATCACCCATAACCAGTTTCCCTAACATACTGACGGTCAATTTCATCAGTTGCCAGGTTTTATCTGTTGCCTGATAGATCGCGCTGAACGGCCCATACTGGCGCACGGTCCTATACTCTTCAGGCAGCGGCGTCACGCTTGGCATCACGCCCGCCAGCCCTTCAACTTTGCCACGCCCCACCGATTTGCTGTCTGGCATTAACGTTAACGACAGGGTTTCGCCATTCCGCTCCACCGCCAGAGCAAGAGATTGCCCAGGATTATCACGCACAGCGATGACAAAATCACGCCATTGCGCTAGCGCCTGCCCGTCGACTTTAACGATCCTATCTCCGACTTGCAAACCTGCTTTTTCCGCCGCCGACCCTGCCTGCACCTGACGCAATATCGGCTCAATTTGCGGGCCACGCGGAATAATCCCGAGCGAAGAGGCAGGATCTTGTTTGTCCGGCTCAAACTGCCAATCGCGTAAATCCAGCGTTTTCTGGACGACACGGTCAGAGCCTAAAGGCGCGGTTCCGATCACAACCTCGCTATCACCAATTTTACCGATTAGTGCCAGACGCGCAGTATCCCAATCAGGCGTTTCGATACCATCAACGGACTTTAGTTCCATTCCTGCCGACATTTCCGCTTGCGCCGCGATGGAATTGGGCAGAATTTCACCCACTACCGGACGCACACCCGGCACGCCGAGAATAAACACCAGCCAGTACGCCACAATAGCAAACAGGAAGTTGGCTATCGGGCCAGCGCTGACGATAGCCGCACGCTGCCAGACGGTTTTATTGTTAAATGACTGGTGGCGGAATTCTGGCGCGACGGCATCGACACGCTCATCCAGCATCTTGACGTAACCGCCAAGTGGGATCAGTGCAATCACGAATTCTGTACCGGTACGATCGCGGCGCCGCCAGAGCGCACGACCGAAACCGACGGAGAAGCGTTCCACCTTCACACCACAGCGACGCGCCACCCAGAAATGCCCAAATTCATGGACGGTGACCAGCACTCCAAGTGCAATGATAAACGCGGCAAGATTCCAGAAAAAACTCAGCATAAATAGCTCTACCGCTTTATTCTACGCCACTTTAAACAGCAGCAGCATCAGGCAAGAGAACACAGGAACCGCAGCCGTCAGGCTGTCGATACGATCAAGCACACCACCATGCCCAGGGATTAAGTGACTGCTGTCTTTGATGCCAGCCTCGCGTTTGAACATGCTTTCCGTCAAATCCCCCAGCACCGAGGCCAGCGCCGCAGCGATAGAGCAAGCCAGCAATGTTGACGGTGCCACTGTTAGCGGTGCATAAAGACTAAACAGTCCAGAGATCGCCGCAGAGGTTGCCAAACCGCCAAGAAAGCCTTCCCAGGTTTTGCCCGGCGAGACTTTTGGCGCCAGTTTACGCTTGCCAAACAGTTTACCGAACATGTAAGCACCGCTGTCTGCCCCCCACACTAATAGCATGACATACAACAGCCACCAGGCCCCCGTAAACGGATTCATCGCGTAGTCATAATGACGCAGCGCGACCATGCCCCAAAAAAATGGCACGATCGTCATAATACCGAATACGAGCCGCAATGTGCGCGAATGACGCCAGAATGAGGCAGAAACCGGGTAAAACAGCACCAGAAGCAGCGCGACGCCCCACCACACCAGCGATGACCAAAGCGCAATACTGATCTGTGGAATATGAGCAGAATAATGGTAGGCCGGGAGTGAGAACAGCATCAGCGCCAGCAATAAACCGCACAGAATCGCGAGCCACAGGCGTTGGCCATAAGAGGCAAAACCGGCCAGTTGACCCCATTCCCATGCCGCCAGCATACAAACCGCCAACGTAACGAGCGTAAATCCCAGAGGAGGCAGCAAGAACAACGCTGCAATAACAATCGGGATCAAAATAAAAGCAGTAATCAGGCGATACTTCAGCAAAAGTTCCCCCTAGGATGCAGTCGCATCGATAGGTGTTGTTCCCCCGAAGCGGCGCTCGCGTTGTGCAAAAGCATTCAGCGCACCTTCAAAGACTTGTTCATCGAAATCTGGCCAGAGGACATCGGTAAAGTAAAGTTCAGCATAAGCAATTTGCCACAGCAGAAAATTACTGATGCGGTGTTCTCCACCGGTTCTGATCACCAAATCAACCGGGGCCAGATCATTCAGACAGATGTACTGACATAATGACGCTTCATTAATGCTATCAGGCCGCAGAATGCCTTCCTGTACCTGCACTGCAAGTTGCCGTACGCCCTGAATAATATCCCAACGGCCGCCATAATTCGCGGCAATATTCAGGGTAAGACCCTGATTCTTTTCTGTCAGTACCTCTGAACGGCGGATTCGTTCTTGTAAACGTGGACTGAAGCGAGCGATATCACCAACTACTCGTAGGCGAACATTGTGCTTGTGCAGGTTTTTTACTTCACTGTCCAACGCCCGAACAAACAGTTCCATGAGTGCGGAAACTTCCTGCGCCGGACGGTTCCAGTTTTCACTGCTAAAAGCGTAAAGCGTCAGTGCCTCCAGCCCTTGGTTCACCGCGAAACTGACTGAACGTCGCACAGCCTTTACACCAGCCTGATGGCCAAAAATCCGCATCTTTCCCCGGCTTTTCGCCCAGCGACCGTTGCCATCCATGATAATGGCAACATGCCGCGGCCCGGCGGGTGGCAGATCGTGAGTATTTTTTTGATTATCGGACGGCATAACGCGTACTTATTTCCTCAAGCAAGAAATACAACAGTCCTTCCGTAACATCAGACCCCGTTAGCGCAAAAAAAGCCGTGAACGATCACGGCTTAGCAGCATGGTCAATTAAACCGCTTTGCGTAATCAACCATTGAGTGGCGCAGACTATACCACCTCCACCGCACATGAACAAATTGTGCCATGGGTCTATCCGGCTATCGCGCGTAGTGTGTCAGAGTCTGTGTTGCAGCCTGTCTGGCCCAGCGATCAATGAACAGAACATCATCAACGCTGCTGGGTTCTGGTAATGTAAGTTGTTCAATAACATATCGATTTACCGCAGCAATATCGGTAAAGCGAATCTGCGACTGCAAAAATGCCGCTACCGCAATTTCATTCGCGGCGTTCAATGCGGTGGTGGCCGACTGTCCATGATTGCAGGCATCAATCGCCAACTGTAAACAAGGATAGCGCGTATAATCCGGTGCCAAAAAGGTCAGCGCACCAATCTGGCAAAAATCTAACGCTTTCACGCCAGAGTCCACCCGTTCGGGATACGCCATCGCGTGGGCAATCGGCGTTCGCATATCAGGCGACCCCAACTGCGCCAGAACGCTGCCATCACGGTAACGAACCATTGAGTGAATCACCGACTGCGGATGAATAATCACTTCCATCTGTTCGGCAGACGCATTAAACAACCAACGCGCTTCGATATATTCCAGCCCTTTGTTCATCATCGTGGCGGAATCAACCGAAATCTTACGCCCCATTGACCAGTTTGGATGCGCACACGCCTGATCCGGCGTCATGTCTGCCAGCGCAGACACAGGGGTTTCACGAAATGGCCCACCAGAGCCTGTCAGGACAATACGGTCAACACCATGCTGCGACAATGAAGCGTAGCCTAACTGGCGTTGAATTTGCTCAGGTAAACTCTGAAAAATCGCATTATGTTCGCTATCAATCGGTAAAAGCTGTGCGCCACTTCGCGCCACGGCGTCCATAAAGAGACGTCCACAGGTCACCAGTGACTCTTTATTCGCCAACAAAACCTGTTTTCCGGCATGGATAGCCGCCAGCGTCGGTAATAGCCCAGCGGCCCCCACAATTGCAGCCATGACCTGATCTACGCCATCCAAGGCAGCAAGATCACACGCAGCCTGCTCCCCCGCCAGCACTTCCGTTTTACAGCCGTATTCCGCCAGTTGCTGGCGCAGCGAGGTTGCAGAGGCTTCATCCGCCATTGAGGCATAGGCAGGTTGGAACGTGAGGCACTGCTCCAGCATCAGCTTGACGTTGTACCCGGCGGATAACGCACGTACGGCAAATTTATCGGGATTGGCTTTAATCACGGCCAGCGAACTGACGCCAATAGAGCCAGTGGAACCAAGAATTGTCAGTTGCTTCATTAAAAATGCTCTGAATAACCGGATTTGATGACAGGAAGGTACACGAGTTTAGAACAATTACCATTATATAAAAATAAAGCGCCGCCGAAAAAAGGGGGCAACCCCACAGATTTCCTGCGACGCGATATTCAACGGGCTGATTAGAACTCCATCAGCTCCGCTTCTTTTTCTGCCAGTGCGACGTCAACTTTCTTAATGAAGTTGTCAGTCAGTTTCTGCACGTCGTCCTGAGCGCGACGTTCTTCATCTTCACTGATCGCTTTATCTTTCAACAGCGCCTTCAATTTATCGTTAGCATCACGGCGCACGTTGCGTACAGAAACGCGACCTTGTTCCGCTTCGCCGCGAACGACTTTGATCAGGTCTTTACGACGCTCTTCGGTCAACGGTGGCAGTGGAACACGGATGACGGTGCCAGCAGAAGACGGGTTCAGGCCGAGATCGGAGGCCATGATCGCTTTCTCAACTGCCGGGCCCAGCGTACGATCAAATACCGTAATCGCCAGCGTGCGGGAATCTTCTACGACAACGTTAGCCACCTGACGCAGTGGCGTGGCGCTGCCATAGTATTCAACCTGAATGCCATCGAGAATGCTAGGTGATGCACGGCCGGTACGGATTTTGCTGATCTGGTTTTTAAACGCTTCAACACATTTGTCCATGCGCGTTTCAGCATCTTTTCTGATTTCATTAGTCACGTTGTGAACCCTTGAAAACTGGTTGCCTGGCGAACCATGTCAGTACATGATCCGGTGAATAATTAATGCCAGCGCTCGGCTGACGTGTATAGAGCAATACTGAAAATATATTACCCTATAATCGGGATTAGCCGTTATTACTGACTAATCAACGTCCCTTCTTTTTCACCCATGACAACGCGACGCAGCGCGCCGGGTTTGTTCATGTTGAACACGCGGATCGGCAAGTTATGGTCACGAGCCAGCGTGAAAGCAGCAAGATCCATCACTTTCAGCTCACGTTCTAACACGTCTTGATATGTTAGCGTTTCATACATCGTTGCTGAAGGATCTTTCACCGGATCGGCAGAATAGACGCCATCGACTTTTGTCGCCTTCAATACGACATCCGCTTCAATCTCAATGCCGCGCAAGCAAGCCGCAGAATCGGTGGTAAAGAAAGGGTTACCCGTTCCAGCGGAGAAAATCACCACGCGATTATTACGCAGTAGACTGATCGCTTCTGCCCAACTGTAGTTGTCGCAGACGCCGTTCAAAGGAATAGCAGACATCAAGCGAGCGTTCACATAGGCACGGTGCAACGCATCACGCATTGCCAGACCATTCATCACAGTCGCCAGCATTCCCATGTGGTCGCCCACAACGCGGTTCATACCCGCTTTAGCCAGACCCGCGCCACGAAACAGGTTACCACCGCCGATAACCACACCGACCTGAATGCCTAACTCAACCAGTTCTTTCACTTCCTGAGCCATGCGATCCAGAATGCTCGCATCGATACCAAAACCTTCAGTTCCCTGTAAAGCTTCGCCACTGAGCTTCAGCAGGATTCGTTGATAGACGGGTTTTGCATTGGTTGCCATGGTGTTCTTATCCTACAGGCTGTCGTCGTATTGGGGGGTTGTAAAAATCAAAACTGTCCACCTGGCTCCCTATCTGAATGCAGTAAGCCAAGCGAACTAAAACTCTTGAGGCTGGATAAAAAGGAACCGCCAACTGGCGGCTCTTTTTATTATTAAGACTGCTTACTCATTGCTGCAACTTCAGCAGCAAAGTCAGTCTCAACTTTCTCAATACCTTCACCCACTTCGAAACGGATGAAGTTAGTGACGTCAGCGTTGTGCTCTTTCAGCAGTTGACCAACAGATTTAGCGGGATCCATAACGAAAGGCTGACCTGTCAGAGACACTTCGCCGGTGAATTTCTTCATGCGGCCTTCAACCATTTTCTCTGCGATTTCTTTCGGCTTACCGGACTGCATCGCGATTTCCAACTGAACCTGGTACTCTTTTTCTACCACTTCAGCAGACACGTCTTCTGGTTTCACGAATTCAGGCTTGCTTGCGGCAACGTGCATAGCCAGGTGTTTAACCAGCTCTTCGTCAGCGCCTTTAGCCGCAACCAGAACACCGATGCGCGCACCGTGCTGGTAGTTACCCAGAACGTCGCCTTCCAGCGCTGCAACACGGCGAATGTTGATGTTCTCACCGATTTTTGCAACCAGCGCAACACGCTCTTCTTCGAACTGTGCTTTCAGCACGTCAACGTCAGTGATTTTACCGGCTACAGCCGCGTCCAGCACTTTGTCAGCAAACGCCTGGAAACCACCATCCTTCGCAACGAAGTCAGTCTGGCAGTTAACTTCCAGGATCACCGCGTAGTGGCCGTCGATCTTCGTTTTGATCACGCCATCAGCAGCAACGTTACCTGCTTTTTTCGCTGCTTTAATCGCGCCGGATTTACGCATGTTTTCGATAGCCAGCTCGATATCGCCGTTCGCTTCAACCAGCGCCTTCTTACATTCCATCATGCCTGCGGCGGTACGCTCACGCAGCTCTTTTACCAGGGATGCGGTAATTTCAGCCATTCTAAAATCCTCGGGAGATTTTTCCTGCCTGGCCGTCACGACCAAACAGCTTTAAAAGTGAAAAAGGGGCCATAAAAAGGCCCCTAACCAAACTAGTACTACCTGGTTAATAAGGGCTCAACGAGCCAGACTTATTATTCAGCTTCTACTAAGCCTTCTTCTGCCTGCACAGCCAGATCTTGAGAACGGCCTTCACGGACAGCAGTAGCAACAGCGCTCAGGTACAGGCTAACTGCACGGATTGCATCGTCGTTACCAGGGATGATGTAGTCAACGCCATCTGGATCGGAGTTGGTATCAACCACGGCGAATACTGGAATACCCAGGTTGTTAGCTTCTTTGATGGCGATGTGCTCGTGATCGGCGTCGATTACGAACAGCGCGTCTGGCAGACCGCCCATATCTTTGATACCGCCCAGGCTGTTTTCCAGCTTGTCCAGTTCACGAGTGCGCATCAGCGCCTCTTTTTTGGTCAGCTTGTCGAACGTGCCGTCTTGAGATTGGGTTTCCAGATCTTTCAAACGTTTGATGGACTGACGAACGGTTTTCCAGTTAGTCAGCATACCGCCCAACCAACGATGGTTCACGAAGAACTGATCGCAGTTGTTGGCTGCATCTTTTACCGCTTCGCTTGCTGCGCGCTTAGTACCAACGAACAGAATTTTGCCTTTGCGAGAAGCAATTTTGCTCAGCTCAGCCAGAGCGTCGTTGAACATTGGTACGGTTTTTTCAAGGTTGATGATGTGAACTTTGTTACGCGCACCGAAGATGAATGGCTTCATTTTCGGGTTCCAGTAACGGGTCTGGTGACCAAAGTGTACGCCAGCCTTGAGCATATCGCGCATGGAAACAGTTGCCATGATTACCTCTATTAATTAAGTATGGGGTTATGCCTCCACATGTCCCATTGCGCCGACCCCATCCGGTGAAACACCTCAGGAGCACCCCGGCGAACGTGCCGACATGTGTGTGTTATTTACACAAAGTGAGTTTAGTCGATGAGGTTGAATAACGAATAACCGCTATCCAGCCGGATCATCGGCGCGCTTTATACCATAAATCCCCCTACGACACCACCCTTTGTTATGCAATCGTCCACGAATCAGAATGATAGTTTGGCAAGCCAGCGGCAGGACTGTTAACATAAGTTATTAGTTATCGCTCTTAATTTTCGTGCTTAACAGGCACCTGCGGGACAATCATCAATGGCAATTTCAATTAAAACTCCTGAAGACATCGAAAAAATGCGCGTAGCGGGTCGTCTGGCTGCCGAAGTTCTCGAAATCATCGAGCCCCACGTCGTGCCGGGTGTCAGTACCGCCGAACTGGACAAAATCTGTCACGATCACATCACCAACAAACAGCAAGCCATTTCTGCGTGTCTGGGTTATCACGGTTTCCCGAAATCAGTGTGTATTTCTGTTAATGAAGTGGTGTGCCACGGCATTCCAAGCGATGACAAAATTCTCAAGGATGGCGACATCGTCAATATCGACGTCACCGTCATCAAAGACGGCTTTCACGGCGATACGTCAAAAATGTTCATCGCAGGCAAACCGACTATTCTGGGCGAGCGCCTCTGCCGCATCACGCAGGAAAGCCTCTATCTGGCGCTGAAAATGGTCAAACCGGGCATTCGCTTGCGTACATTGGGCAAAGCGATCCAACAATTTGCTGAAGGCAACAATTTCTCCGTCGTACGTGAATATTGCGGTCACGGTATCGGTCAAGGCTTCCACGAAGAGCCACAGGTTTTGCACTATGATGCCGATGACGGCGGCGTGGTGTTGCAGGCCGGAATGGCATTTACGATCGAGCCGATGCTCAATGCGGGTGATTTCCGCATCCGTACAATGAAAGACGGCTGGACGGTAAAAACCAAAGATCGCAGCTTGTCGGCACAGTACGAGCATACTATTGTGGTAACCGATAACGGCTGCGAAATAATGACGTTGCGAAAGGATGACACCCTCCCCAACATCATCACGCATGAACAGTAAACACTAAGCCGGCAGATGCCGGTTTTTTTATGGGCTGCGCTATGACAGATAAACGCTTTTCGCCAGACATTATGCCACCTGACGCTTCTTTACCACACAGCCCTGTAGACGCCATTACGCCATCACAGCCTCCCGCGTCGCCGCTGACCTATTCAGATGACATGCTGAACTGTCAGGCGCTGAAGCAACAGTTGGAGCTATTCCAGCTTTGGCTCGGAACAGAATTCCGTTCCGGCGTCAGCGCGGAGAAACTCATTGATGCCAGAACCTTGTTCATCGATCGCCTGTTACAGCGGCTGTGGTACTTCTACGGTTTTGAAAATATCGCCCAAACGGCACTGGTCGCCGTTGGCGGATATGGCCGTGGTGAACTGCATCCGCTTTCCGATATCGACGTGCTGGTATTAAGCCAGACAGCGCTCAGTGAAGAATATTCCCAGCGCGTCGGTCAATTCATCACCCTGCTGTGGGATCTGAAGCTGGAAGTCGGCCATAGCGTCAGAACGCTGGAAGAGTGCTTACAGGAAGGGCGTGCAGACATTTCTGTCGCGACCAATCTGATCGAATCCCGCATGATATGCGGCGATGTTGCTCTGTTTCTCACGCTGCAAAAACACGTATTCAGTGATGAATTTTGGCCGTCATCCACGTTTTTTCCGGCAAAAATCGCCGAACAGCAGGAGCGCCATCAGCGCTATCACAGCACCAGCTATAATCTGGAACCGGATATCAAAAGCAGCCCTGGCGGGCTACGCGATATTCACACGCTGCTGTGGGTGGCCAGACGCCACTTTGGCGCGACCTCGCTCAATGAAATGGTGGGCTTCGGCTTCCTGACAGAAGCCGAGCGTAAAGAGTTGAACGAATGCCAAAGCTTTTTGTGGCGCATCCGTTTCGCCCTGCATCTACTCCTGCCACGCTACGATAACCGGCTACTGTTCGACAGACAGCTTAACGTCGCGCAGTTGTTGCAGTACCAAGGAGAAGGCAACACGCCGGTAGAGCGCATGATGAAGGATTTCTACCGCATGACGCGTCGCGTCAGCGAGTTGAACCAGATGCTGTTACAGCTCTTTGATGAAGCCATTTTAGCGCTGGATGCGAGTGAAAAGCCCCGCCTGCTTGATGATGAATTCCAGCTACGCGGCAATCTGGTGGATCTACGCGATGAAAACCTGTTTATCAAAAAGCCAGAAGCCATCATGCGGATGTTTTACCTGATGGTGCGTAACCGTGATATCAAAGGCATCTATTCCACCACATTGCGCCAGTTGCGCCATGCGCGCCGTCACCTCGCCAGCCCGCTCTGCACCATTCCCGAGGCACGTCAGTTGTTCATGGATATCCTGCGCCATCCTTATGCAGTCAGTCGTGCGCTGTTGCCCATGCATCGCCATAGCGTGCTGTGGGCCTATATGCCGCTGTGGGGGAACATCGTCGGTCAGATGCAGTTCGATCTGTTTCACGCCTATACGGTGGATGAACACACGATCCGCGTGCTGCTCAAGCTGGAAAGCTTCGCTGACGAGAATACCCGACCGCAACACCCGCTGTGTGTAGAACTCCATCCTCGCCTGCCCCAGCCCGAATTATTCCTGCTGGCCGCGCTGTTCCACGATATTGCTAAAGGCCGTGGGGGCGATCACTCCGAACTGGGCGCACACGACGTGCTGGAATTTGCCGCATTGCACGGGCTGAACTCGCGTGAAGCCCAGCTAGTTTCCTGGCTGGTACGCTGCCACTTGCTGATGTCCGTCACCGCACAGCGCCGCGATATTCAGGATCCTGCCGTCATTCAGCAATTTGCCGCGGAAGTACAGAGTGAAACCCGCTTGCGCTATCTGGTCAGCCTGACCGTTGCGGATATTTGCGCCACCAATGAAACACTATGGAACAGTTGGAAGCAGAGTCTATTGCGTGAACTCTATTTCGCGACGGAGAAACAGTTGCGTCGTGGCATGCAAAATACGCCGGATTTACGCGAACGCGTCCGTCACCATCGGCTGCAAGCGCTGGCGTTGCTGCGTATGGATAACATTGACGAAGAGGCGTTGCACCACATCTGGAGCCGCTGTCGAGCCGATTATTTCCTGCGCCATTCGCCAAACCAGATTGCCTGGCACGCGCGCCATCTGCTGGAGCATGATGTCAACAAACCGCTGGTACTGATCAGCCATCAGGCCAGTCGTGGCGGTACAGAAATTTTTATCTGGAGCCCGGACAGGCCTTATCTTTTCGCGGCGGTCGCCGGTGAGTTAGACCGACGTAACCTCAGCGTCCACGATGCGCAGATTTTTACCAGTCGCGACGGCATGGCGATGGATACGTTTATTGTGCTGGAACCGGACGGCAGCCCGCTGGCGCAGGATCGGCATGAAATGATACGCCATGCGCTGGAACAGGCGCTGACACAACGGCATTATCAACACCCGCGCGTACGCCGCCCCTCGCCGAAGCTACGTCATTTCAGCGTGCCAACCGAAGTCAACTTCCTGCCGACGCATACGGACAGACGCAGCTATATGGAACTTAGCGCACTCGATCAACCGGGGCTGCTGGCGCGTATCGGTGAGATTTTTGCCGATCTCAACCTGTCGCTACACGGTGCGCGCATTTCCACGATCGGCGAACGCGTAGAGGATCTTTTCATTCTGGCTGACAGCGAGAGACGCGCCTTAAAGCCGGAATTACGCCTTAAATTGCAAGAACGGTTGACAGAAGCCCTTAACCCAAACGATAAAGTACCATTGAGTTAATTTTTACAATCAGGAAAGAGAAATCAGGATGCACCAACAATTACAGAACATCATTGAAACAGCTTTTGAACGCCGCGCTGAAATCACTCCGGCAAACGCAGATACCGTGACGCGTGAAGCCGTTAACCAGGCTATCAGCCTGTTGGATAGCGGTACTCTGCGTGTTGCGGAGAAAATCGACGGCCAATGGGTTACCCATCAATGGCTGAAGAAAGCCGTACTGCTCTCTTTCCGTATTAACGACAACCACCTTATCGAAGGCGGCGAAACACGCTTTTTCGACAAAGTGCCAATGAAATTCGCTGACTATGATGAAGCACGTTTCCAGCGTGAAGGCGTGCGTGTTGCACCGCCAGCCAGCGTACGCCGCGGCGCCTATATCGCACGTAATACCGTGCTAATGCCGTCTTACGTCAACATCGGTGCTTACGTTGATGAAGGGACGATGGTCGATACGTGGGTAACCGTAGGTTCTTGCGCCCAAATCGGTAAAAACGTCCACCTGTCTGGCGGCGTTGGCATCGGCGGCGTTCTGGAACCGTTGCAGGCCAACCCAACCATCATCGAAGATAACTGCTTCATCGGTGCGCGCTCTGAAGTGGTAGAAGGCGTTGTCGTTGAAGAAGGTTCCGTCATCTCGATGGGCGTGTTTATCAGCCAAAGTACCCGTATTTACGATCGTGAAACCGGTGAAATTCACTATGGCCGCGTCCCTGCTGGCTCCGTCGTCGTGTCCGGCAACCTGCCGTCCAAAGATGGTAGCCACAGCATGTACTGTGCAGTTATTGTGAAGAAAGTGGATGCGAAAACCCGCGGTAAAGTGGGCATCAATGAGTTATTACGCTCCATCGACTAAACGAGAAACGGCGGGCTAATCACCCGCCGTTTTTTTATGTTCGAACACAATCAGGACTATCTAAAACCGAGAAGGTGACGCTATGTATGACAATCTACAAAGCCTGGGCATTACCAATCCCGATGATATCGATCGCTATAGCCTGCGTCAGGAAGCGAATAACGACATCCTGAAGATCTATTTTCGCAAGGATAAAGGCGAATTTTTCGCGAAAAGCGTGAAATTCAAATATCCACGCCAGCGCAAAACCATCATGGCTGACAACGCGGGACAGGGCTATAAAGAGATCAACGAAATTAGCCCAAATTTACGTTATGTCATTGATGAATTAGATAAAATCTGCCAACAAGATCAGGTGGAAGTCGATCTGAAACGCAAAATCCTCGACGATCTGCGTCATCTGGAAAGCGTCGTGTCCAACAAAATTGCCGAAATAGAAGCGGATTTAGAGAAGCTGACCAAGAACCGCTAAGCATAGTGATTGCTAAATATATTGCGACAGACCGCAACGAAAACGGGAGCCTTGCTAGCTCCCGTTTTTATCGCAATACGGCTTCACTGTTCGTCAATCAAATCCGCCCATGCTTCAACCCACGGGCATGACACGACTTCCGGCTCCGGGTGTTCGACCGCATCGATTGCCAAAACGTCACCCAAACGCTTCGCGCCAATGTCCTGCAATAGCGCATCGAAAAGATGCCCCCCCGCGCAGAAATTCGGATAGCTGCTGTCACCCAATGCAATCACGCCGTAGCGCAAGGCTGGCTGATAGCCACCGTTATCACGCAATCCAGCGTATAACGGAACGATAGAATCAGGCAGTTGGCCTTGCCCCGTTGTTGACGTGACCACTAAAACCGTATGCTCGCGGTAGTCCAGCCAGGATCCTAGCGTCGCATCTTCAAAGACCTTAACCTCGTGGCCACGCTCCCTGAGGATATTTTCGGCTTCTTCGGCCACCAGCAGTGCATTCCCGTAGACCGTACCCACAAAAATACCAATCTGCGCCATGCTTCTGACTCCCTTTTTAATTCGATGTATTTAAGACAAAAGTAATACAACAGAGATAACTACTCGACGAGATGCCCGCTATCCTGACCTGACTCGGCAGGAAACTCAACCCCTTCAAATTCAGGGAGAATGCCTTGCCAGCTAAACTGCCTCATGACGCCCTGCCATGGCGCATCCCAACGCGCCTGCAATGTCAGTGGCTGTCCACTCACCGGATGATTCAGTTGCAACTCGCTGGCATGCAGCATGAGCCTGCCACAGGAAAAATGTGTCGCCATGCCGCGGTTGTGTCGCAGATCACCGTGTGCAGTATCTCCGATAATCGGATGGTGGATATGTGACATATGGCGGCGTAACTGGTGCTTACGTCCGGTTTGCGGTTTCAGCTCCATCAGGTTGTAGCGTGCCGTGGGGTAACGACCGATGGCGACCGGCATCTCAGCCTGCGCTAAAGAACGGTAATGCGTGACAGCAGGCTGCGGCGCTTTATCAGGATGGGCAAACTTATCAGCAATCTTGTCCAGTTCTTCGGTAAGCGCATAGTCGATCACGCCATCATCCAACACATGACCACGCACCACGGCATGATACGTTTTCTGCATCTGGTGCGATTCGAACTGCTGAGATAGCGTTCTTGCCACCTCACTGGACAGTGCAAGCAGCAACACGCCAGATGTCGGCCTGTCGAGACGATGAACGGTATAGACGTGCTGGCCGATTTGATCGCGCACCGTCTGCATCACCACGACTTTTTCTTTGCGATCCAGCCAGCTACGATGGACTAACCAGCCGCTAGGTTTATTGACCGCGACCAGATGCTCATCCTGATAAATAATCTCAAGCATCGTGTACTGCGCCATCCTGTACATCAGGGTTGAATAGCTCATCGAGCAGCTTGAGACGCAACAGGATTGCCGATGTCTCTTCTGGCGTACCTTCCAGCGCGTCTTCAAAATAGGGAAGCAAAGCCAATTCCGCGGGCAGCGCTAATTCACTATCCAACAGGGCATGCATCCGCGGCAAAAAGACCCACTGCAACCACGCTTCAGGTCGCATGGTATCAAGGCTGAAAGGCTCAGTGCTGTTAAACGCGTCGTCTTCTGGCGGAACCACCTGCCAGAAAGGACTTTCCCTCAATGCACGCTCAATATCGAATAATGACTGACGAACCAGGTTCTCTCTGCTCATGCGGTTTCTCGCCCTTGAAGCCAACGGTAATGGCGGCAAAGCATAGCATTGATATCAGCCTGACCCAATCGCCGCATTTTGTTCATACGTTCTCAGCGATAGCCCGGTACGCGCTTATTGCAGTCAAAAAATTGGGGGTACTGATTTCTCAGTACCCCCGGTTCGTTTTATAGCTATCCCGCTACACATTTGCATCCCTGCTCATCCGTGAAAACTTTTCCTTTTTGGTCTCCCTGACCCACAATCCTTGCTGGCGTCCCACTTTCTTCCTGACGTTCCCATCCTGTCTCTTCCGTGATCCAATCCCTTTAGGCTCCTGCCCCACCGACATTCCTAATCGGCTCTCGATCTCCTTCCTGGAGGTGTCCCTGATTTCATCCTGAAATCGTGTTTCTTCCTGAAACTCCAGTTTCTTCCTAAAACAGTGTTTATCCCAAAACACCGCCTCTTCCTGAACATAATACGAGCACAGCAATGTTATTTTGTTACCGATAGTTACCGTCACACACACTGTAACCGGTTACTAATTTAAGTAATAAGATGTATTAATTGTCAGCTTTCGGCAAGGGGTAAGTGGCAATGTTTCTCACACTACCTTAAGTAATATTGCGAATCCTCACCATAATTAGCTAATTAATAATGAAAAAATAAAAATGAAACCTAATTTTAAGATTAAAGATAAGATATTTCTTACAGAAAATGTAAGAGATCTCTTACAGCACCGAAAGTGAAATTCGATTAATCATTAGATCGCCTGCGGGCTGAGGTCAGAAAGAAACGCTACCAGCGTCGGCGCTAAGGTTTGGCGTTTTTTTGTGCCGAATTCTTCCAGAATGATCTCCCCGGAAACATTACACAACGACACCATTGTCATCTCAGAATCGGTGGTTGCTAAAAACAACGTCGGCGTGAGCTTAAGGCGTTTCTGCGTTAGCAAATGGCCAATCAGATTTTCCTGCATACGGGTAAAGTCTTCTTCGCTCCACACTTGCAGCAGTTGGCAAGATAGCGAATCGAACTGTGCCGCCATATCCCCGGCATATTGTGCAGTGTAGAAAGCGTGAATATCAGGGTGCAGGCTGATTTCCAGCGCACGTTCCACGCCATCCAACGCGGCTGAAGGGGCAAAAGGCTGTGGCGACCAGTAAACCGTCTCCCCCTGATTTTCGACAATACACGGGGAAGGAATGCCGTAAAGTGCTGCACTGGCCGGCAAATGCCCTTTCTCCTGCTGCCAACAGGCAACATAGCGCTGGGTAAATGCCGCCAGCGCTGAAACGACCACATGATCCATAATTTTTCTCATCACTCTTTAGTCAGGTTACACTATTCGCCATCACGCTTCTCACATCAAGGTAACAGCATGTCCGTTTATGACAAGCATCAAGCCCTAAGCGGGCTGACGCTCGGCAAACCCACGCCCTATCACGACCATTATGATGCCGCACTTCTGCAACCAGTGCCACGTAGCCTGAACCGCGATCCACTCGGTATTTATCCTGATAATCTGCCTTTTCATGGCGCAGATATCTGGACGCTCTACGAACTGTCCTGGCTAAACAGCCGCGGCCTCCCTCAGGTAGCGGTGGGTGAAATGCATCTCAATGCGGAAAGCCTGAACCTGATTGAATCGAAAAGTTTTAAACTGTATCTGAACAGCTTTAATCAGACGATATTCGACAGTTGGGAAAGCGTACGTGCAACGTTAGCTAACGATCTGGCGCAGTGCGCGCAGGGTGACGTCAGTGTCACGCTTTTCAAACTCAGCGAGCTTGAAGGGCAGCCACTCGCCGGGTTTACAGGCGAATGCATCGACGAACAAGACCTACAAATCGACAGCTATGATTTCAACGCCGACTATCTGGCGACAAATGAGCAGGACACGCCTGTCGTTGAAGAAACGCTGGTCAGCCACCTGCTGAAATCCAACTGTTTGATCACCCATCAACCCGACTGGGGCTCCGTACAGATTCACTATCGCGGCAAGCGCATCAACCGTGAAGCGCTGCTGCGCTACATTGTTTCGTTTCGTCATCATAACGAATTTCACGAACAGTGTGTGGAACGAATTTTTAACGACATCATGCATTACTACCAACCGGAAACACTCAGCGTGTATGCCCGCTACACTCGACGTGGCGGGCTGGACATCAACCCGTGGCGCAGCAACGCCCCGTTTAACGCCCCGACTGGACGCCTGCCGCGCCAGTAAGCGGTCGATAAGCCACAGGCTTACCCGGCAAGATACCCCGCCAACGCATATGCAACGTGAAGTTGCACGGAGATATGCGTAGCGTCACGCAAGTTAGGAGACAGACTGCCGTCAACATTGGAAAAAATGGTGGCGGCGCGCTAAGGTGGTATGCCAGACAACAAAAGATCCATAACGTCTGAACGGGATGCTCAAGCCGGTTTCATACGGCATTTAACGCACGAGCATGCCGTGTAGCGGTTTAAATGAATGCTATTCGTGCCATGTTGCTGAAACGTCTGTTACAACGGAGCGTATACTCGGCAGCCAACGTGACATCGCGAATTATATTGCGTTTCAAGGAGCAAAATTGATTACACATATCAGCCCATTGGGATCGATGGATTTGTTATCGCAGTTGGAAGTCGATATGCTGAAAAGCACGGCCAGCAGCGATCTCTACCGTTTGTTCCGCAACTGTTCCCTCGCCGTACTGAACTCAGGTAGTCAGACAGATAACAGCAAAGAACTACTGTCCCGTTATGAAGATTTTGATATCAACGTGCTGCGTCGTGAACGTGGCGTCAAGCTGGAACTGGTGAACCCGCCGGAAGACGCTTTCGTTGACGGCAACATCATTCGCGCCCTACAGGCTAATCTGTTCGCTGTATTACGCGACATTCTGTTCGTCAATGGCCAAATCGCCAGCGCAGGTCGCTATCAGAACCTGAATCTGGAAAATTCCGCCCACATCACCAACCTGGTGTTCTCTATCCTGCGCAATGCCAAGGCGCTCCACGTTGGGGAAGAGCCGAATATGGTGGTCTGCTGGGGCGGCCACTCCATTAATGAAATTGAATATCAGTATGCCCGCAAAGTAGGTAGCCAGCTTGGCCTGCGTGAACTGAATATCTGTACGGGTTGCGGTCCGGGTGCGATGGAAGCGCCAATGAAAGGTGCCGCCGTCGGTCACGCGCAGCAACGTTATAAAGAGGGGCGTTTCATCGGTATGACCGAGCCGTCCATCATTGCCGCCGAACCACCAAATCCGCTGGTCAACGAACTGATCATCATGCCGGACATCGAAAAACGTCTGGAGGCTTTTGTACGTATCGGACACGGCATCATTATTTTCCCCGGCGGGGTCGGCACGGCGGAAGAGTTTCTCTATCTGCTCGGCATCATGATGAACCCAGAAAACAGCGAACAGGTGCTGCCGATTATCCTGACCGGGCCGGAAGAAAGTGCAGACTATTTCCGCGTGCTGGATGAATTCATTGTGGGCACCCTGGGTCGTCAGGCGCGTCGCTACTATTCGATCATCATTAACGACGCCGCAGAAGTCGCCCGTCAGATGAAAAAAGCGATGCCGCAGGTGAAAGAAAGCCGTCGCCACACGGGCGATGCTTACAGCTTTAACTGGTCACTGCGCATCGCACCGGATCTGCAACTGCCTTTTGAACCAACACATGAAAACATGGCCGATCTCAACCTGCATCCGAATCAACCGGCGGAAGAACTGGCTGCCGCGCTGCGCCGGGCATTCTCTGGCATTGTGGCCGGTAACGTGAAGGAAGTCGGCATTCAGGCCATTGAGCAACGTGGGCCGTACAAAATTCATGGCGACCCACAGATGATGAAAAGTATGGATACGCTGTTGCAGGGCTTCGTTGCCCAGCAACGTATGAAGCTCCCCGGCAGCGCCTATATTCCCTGCTACGAAATCTGCTCATAATCGACAGCGCTATCGACACCTACACGGGGAAGCGGGGCTTCCCCCCTTTCATGAATAGCACGATAGGAATGATGCGATGCCCGTTCATTTGCTGATTGTTGACGCGCTCAATCTGATACGTCGCATTCATGCGGTACAAGGTTCGCCCTGTATCATCGCATGCCAACATGCGCTGCATCAGCTCATACAACACAGCCAGCCTACGCACGCGGTGGCCGTCTTTGATGATGAAGATCGCGATACCAGTTGGCGTCACCAGATCCTGCCCGACTACAAGGCAGGGCGCACGCCCATGCCGGATAATCTGAAACAGGAACTTCCGCAGATTAAAGCGGCATTTGCCACGGCTGGCGTCGCAAGCTGGCATAGCCCCGGCAATGAAGCCGATGATCTGGCGGCCACATTAGCCACCAAGCTGTCATCCGCAGGCCATCAGGCCACGATTGTATCGACGGATAAAGGGTACTGCCAGCTACTGGCACCACACATTCAGATCAGAGATTACTTTCAGAAACGCTGGCTGGATCTGCCGTTTATCGAACAGGAATTTGGTGTTTCACCACAGCAGTTGACTGACTACTGGGGGCTGGCGGGCATTAGCAGCAGCAAGATCCCAGGCATCGCGGGGATCGGCCCCAAAAGCGCCGCACTGCTCTTGCAACAGGCCGGGAGTCTGGAGGCGCTGTACCAACAGCTAGATAGCGTACCGGAGAAGTGGCGCAAGAAGCTGGAACAACATAAAGACATGGCGCTGATCAGTCGTCAGGTAGCCACGCTGCGTACCGATTTAACGCTTAATGGCAATCTACAGCAGCTAAGGCTACCGATGCAGGATAGCGCTCAGCCGCATTCTCACTAGCAACACGAATCAATACGGATGCGTACCCGTTACTCCAGATACGCATCAGCACGGCGCTATCGCTCGTCGCGCCGCCCAGGCACCGCGCTCCAGAAACGACGAACATGCACGGTGATTTCTTCACGATCATGATACAAATGCTTAGCATGAACTTCGGCATTAATGCCATTTTCGCTCAGGCGTTCACGCAGCAGCGCCAGGTTCTGCGACACTTCCTCGTAGCGCTTCTTCATCGGTAACTTCAGATTGAAAATGGCTTCACGGCACCAGCCCTTCACCAGCCAGTCGCTCATTAAGCTCGCCACTTTCGCCGGTTTTTCCACCATATCGCATACCAGCCAGTACACGTTATTGCTCGGTGGCTCGAAACGGAAGCCATCGGCCTGATGGTGCATCACTTGCCCGGTGTCCATCAGACTCGGTGCCATTGGCCCGTTATCTACCGCATAAACCATCATGCTGCGTTTAACCAGTTGATACGTCCAACCGCCGGGGCAAGCGCCCAGATCCACCGCATACATCCCGCTGCTCAGGCGCTCATCCCACTCATCCGCTGGAACGAAAACGTGAAATGCTTCTTCAAGTTTCAGCGTCGAACGGCTTGGCGCATCGGCAGGGAATTTGAGTCTTGGAATACCCATATAGAACGGTGAATTGTTATTGCTATAGGAATACCCGACATAGCAGCAGCCGGGCGCAATAAACAGCACATGCAACACCGGACGGTCTGCTTTTTCATAGCTCAGCATAATCTTGTGTTCACGTAACGCTGCACGCAGCGGCACGGTGAATTTACGGCAGAACTTCATCAGTTCTTTACTTTCATTGGTGTCAGGAACTTCAACACGCAGTTCCCCTGCCCGTTCAATGGCACCGGACAACATACCAACAATCGGCGTGATACGGTCTTCCGGCGGCAGATCGCGCAGCAGTTCCCCGCTGACGAACATCTGGCGGGCGAAAATCAGTTCATGAAACGGCAGCGTTTTCACCAGACGATCGGCGTCTTCATGCTGATAGCATTCGAATACGACATAACCGCTATTTTCTTTGACCCGAGCAAAACCGAAGGCATTGTGCTGCGAGGCTTTTTCCGTTATTTCTGCCGCACACTCTTTCTCAAACCCAGGACGGCAATACAAAATGACTTTATTCATGGCGTTCAGCCTTTCTCTTCAGACGCAGTGCGCCAATCAATATTAATATCCACCCCACCAGAAAACAGGTTCCGCCAATTGGCGTCACATAAACCCACAGTTTCAGGTGAGAAAGCGCCAGACAGTACAAACTTCCGCTGAAGAGTACCGTGCCCAACGCCAGAAAAACGCTGCTCCAGTAAAACCACAGATTGGAGCGCTGTTGCATAGCAACCGCCAGCGCCAGAATCGCCAGCGTGTGAAAGGCCTGATATTCAAGGCCGGTATGCAACCAACCTAATTCCGTTGCGCCCAGCGTTTTGCTGAGAACATGGGAACCAAACGCGCCCAGCGCGACAAAAGTAAAGCCGCTGATAGCGGCAAATACCAACATAAAACGACTATTCATCGTTATTACCTATACGTTATTACCTATACACAAGGTTTCTGACAAAGGCCGCCGTTTGCGTTCGGCAAATAGGCCTGCCATCAATTTGATACGTCGTTATCTACGTGAATTATTCAGTCAGTTAACGATTGCCATTTCAGCGCGTACCGTTGTCGTAGCGAAAGCGAAATTTTTCCTGCTCGCTGGCAGCCCGCGCCAAAATCCAATGGCGAAAGGCGGCTATTTTACCCAGTTCTGCCTGACTGTCATGACATACCAGATAAAAAGCATTGCGGCTGACCAGCACATCGTTAAACGGACACACCAGCCGTCCGGCTTCAATTTCTGTCTGTGCCATCACATTATTCGCCAGCGCCACGCCCTGCCCGTGGATCGCGGCCTGCAACACCATCGCGCTGTGACTGAAAATCGGCCCCTGCTGTACGTTAATCTGCACGCCAAGTTGCCGCGTATAGGACAACCAGTCACGACGCGACGCATCGTGCAACAGCGTGTGTGCGACCAAATCGTCCGGCGTTTTTAACGGATGATTCCCCGTCAACAATACCGGCGAGCAAACCGGTAACAGATACTCGGCGTACAGTTTTTCCACCCGTAATCCTGGCCAGTTTCCACGACCATAGAAAATCGCCACATCCACATCATCCGCCAGACGATCTTCATCACGATCCACCGCCTGAATACGCACATCAATTCCCGGATAGTCGGAGTTAAAGCTCGACAAGCGCGGCACGAGCCAATGAATGGCAAAGCTGGGCAGCAGGCTAACCGTTAGCGCGCCTTTCGCGCTGCGCGATTGCAGTTTCCGAGTCGCCTCATTCAAAGATGAGAAGATTTCTTTGATATCAAGATAGTAACTTTGCCCTTCTTCCGTCAGGAGCAGAGAGCGATTACGACGGCGGAACAGTTTAAGCCCCAGAAAGTCTTCCAACGATTTAATCTGGTGGCTGACCGCAGCCTGTGTGACGAATAGCTCTTCGGCCGCTTTGGTAAAACTTAAATGGCGAGCCGCCGCATCAAAAACGCGCAATGCGTTGAGCGGAGGAAGACGTTTTGACATGAATGAAATCTTTTGGTTTAGGCTAAATCAGCGATTTATCAGGCACATTCGTACCCAATAGCGCTTAAGATGCAGAAAGGTGATAACGGGAAATCACCCCCAGTTGATTTGTAGCCTGCACGATCAAAATAATCGACAGCGACCAACCGCTCCACAACGAAAAGATGATGGGTACAACTATTAGTTTTTGTAATCCGAGACATTATAATTTGTCCGTTGAGGATGTACCAGTAAATACCTATATTAGCGCCACTTCCTGGGCCGGAACGAAAAGTGCGGAGGGGTAACCTGAGGTGCTTTTGGCTTGTGGTTGTGATGTTGTGTTTGCTATTTGTTTATCTGCCTTTTGCAGATGTGGTAGCGAGTCTACCCTATTCACTTCCTGCACATTTACCCTGTCTGTCTAAAGTAATTTTTTGTGTAGCACCGCAATTTGCGGTGCTTTTTTTTGTTTACGTTTCACACCTAAAAGCCACTATAGCCCGATAATATAAGGTTAATGCTGCTTAACAGGTAATGACAATGGACAAACAAGGTTATTTCCCTTTCGCCATTTCTTTCACATTATCACGATTAATTTGCTGTTGCTGACCGTAGGCATCGGTATAGCTGATCATCCCGGTCTCATCATCAACCTTCGGTTTCCCCTCAGCAATGATGGTACGCCCGTCGTTGGTATGCATGACGTAATTACTGGAACAGGCTGCCAGAGAAAATGCCATCACGATAGCGGCGAAAATAGAAATTTTACTCTTCATAATAAATCCTCAATGAATTTAAATGTTTTATAGTTAACTTTATTCATCAGGAAATCCTGAAAATTAACACTTTAAAGCGTAGCAATAGTTGTTTTTTTTTCCATAAAATCGCATTAGGCATAGTCCTAAACTTGTCTCTCTCGGCAAAATGGGACAGGATCTGCCCTCCAAAAGAGGATGCTCATGACACCGTTTAACCCCGCTACCTTTCGCCAACAGTTCCCCGCACTCCAGCATTCGGCGGTATATCTTGATAGCGCCGCGACCACGCTGAAGCCGCAATCTGTCATTGATGCGGTGCAACAGTTCTATGGCAGTGAAAGTGGTACGGTACATCGCAGCCAGCATCGCGGCGCACAGGCGCTAACCCAACGTTTTGAAAACACTCGCGAGCAAGTCGCTACATTACTTCACGCCAACGACCCGCGTGCAATTGTCTGGACCAGAGGCACAACGGAAGCGATCAATCTGGTCGCGCAGAGCTATGCTCGCCCTCGCCTTCAGCCAGGCGACGAGATCATCGTCAGCGAAGCAGAACATCACGCGAACCTTATTCCATGGCTGATGGTGGCACAGCAAACCGGCGCCCATGTGGTGAAGCTACCAATAGGCACGGATTGCTTACCCGATCTTGAGCAGCTCGCTACACTGATCACCGCTAAAACCCGTCTGCTGGCGCTGGGGCAAATGTCAAACGTGACCGGCGGCCAGCCCGATCTGGCACGCGCGATTACGCTGGCTCACCGCTATGGCGCGGTAGTGATGATTGACGGCGCACAGGGCATCGTTCACTGTCCACCCGATGTACAGGCGCTCGATATCGATTTCTACGCATTTTCCGGGCACAAACTTTATGCTCCCACCGGTATTGGCGTGCTGTACGGCAAAACCGCCTTGCTGGAAAGTATGATGCCGTGGCAAGGCGGCGGGAAAATGATGACGCAGGTTTCCTTTGACGGTTTCCTACCACAGGCGATTCCGCAGCGGTTTGAAGCGGGAACACCACACATTGCTGGCGTACTTGGCCTGTCTGCGGCGTTAGACTGGCTAAGCGCACAGGATTGGCACACCGCAGAACAACACAGCCAGCGGCTGGCGCACCTTGCCGAAACGCAGTTGGCGCATTTTCCCGGTTTTCGCAGCTTCCGTAGCCCGCATTCCAGCGTGCTGTCCTTTGATATTGCCAATATCCACCATAGCGATCTGGTGACGCTGTTAGCTGAAAGCGGCATCGCACTACGCGCCGGACATCACTGCGCACAACCGTTAATGGACGCGCTCGGCGTGAGCGGCACGCTACGCGCCTCATTTGCCCCGTATAATAACCAACAAGATGTTGCTGCATTGGTCGCCGCGCTGGGCAACGCCCTTGAATTACTGCTCGACTAAACGATGCTCGACCAAAATGATGACAGGCCACAAATCATGACCGAGATAACCGATACCGCCCACCCTTTTGGCCACAGTATTACCGTTGCCGATCTACTGGTACGTTTCGATACCTGCCGAGCCTGGGAAGATCGCTATCGACAGCTCATTTTGCTGGCAAAGGCGCTACCAGCCCTGCCCGAGATACTAAAAACCGAGGGTATTTCACTGTCCGGCTGCGAGAATCGCGTCTGGCTGGGCTATCAACGTCAGGAAGACGGCAGGCTGCACTTTTACGGCGACAGCGATGGGCGCATCGTACGCGGATTACTGGCGGTATTGCTCACCGCCGCTGAGGGAAAAACACCTGAAACGCTATTACAGCACGATCCGCTAGCGCTGTTTGACATGCTGGGGCTGCGCGTTCAACTCAGCGCATCGCGTTCTAGCGGGCTGGCGGCGCTGGCCGCCAGAATCAAGGAGATTGCCGAACAAGAAGCGGCGAAAAAATAGCGGCGCTCGGCTATTTCTATGCCGCAGACTGTTTGTTACGTCGTAGACGCTCTTCCCCTTTTCGCCATCATTTTCTTCAGCGCATGGGATACCGCAACAAACCCGAAAGTGGCGGTGACCATCGTCGCCGCGCCAAAGCCTGACGCACAATCCATCCGCATGACGCCCTCTGCCGTGCTGCGCGACGCGCAAACGGAACCGTCAGGCTGCGGATAAACCAGCGGTTCGCTGGAAAACACACAGTCGATACCCAGCTTTCCTTTGCTGTTCTTCACCACGTTAAAATCGTGCTTCAGCCGTTCACGCAGCTTGGCGGCGAGCGGATCCTGAATTGTTTTCGCCAGATCGACCACCTCGATTCGAGTCGGATCGATCTGCCCCCCCGCACCGCCAGTGGTCACCACCGGGATCTTATAGCGACGGCAGTAAGAAAGCAGTGCCGCCTTCGGGCGTACGCTGTCGATGGCGTCGATCACATAGCTGAAATTTTGGTTGAGCAGCTCAGCCACATTTTCCGCGCTGATGAAATCATCCACACAGGTAACATTACATTCCGGGTTGATCGCCAGAATACGTTCGGCCATCACTTCCGTTTTAGACTGTCCGGTGTGCTGACGCAACGCATGAATCTGTCGGTTAGTATTACTGACGCACACATCATCCATGTCGATCAGCGTGATCGCGCCGATGCCAGTACGCGCCAGCGCCTCAGCCGCCCAGGATCCAACGCCGCCAATACCAATCACGCAAACGTGAGCCTGAGAAAACAGCGCCAGCGCCTGTTGACCATATAACCGCGCAGTGCCGCCGAAGCGTTGCAAATAGGCTTCGGATAATTGCGTACTCATTCAACCAACCTTACAAAATCACAGAAAAATAAAACAGCGAGAAAAACCGGCTCAGAATAGCGCTAAACCCGTACGACATCCACCAGACAGCTCATGGCATTCGGCCCCTGCGTCAGCGGCGACGTGCCAATATCCAACGTCAGTACGTTCGCATTACCTGATTGCTCAATCGGGTGCCACGTTTTCTGACCAAACCCAGGCTCAAACCAGGCACCAGTAGACATAATCACCACGCCCGGCGTAACGCCATCGGTAATCTGTACGCCAGCCAGAATGCGACCACGCGCATTTCTGACTTCCACCTGCGAACGATCGATAATATCCCGTTTGGCGGCATCCTGCGGGTGCATGTACAGCGTCTCTTTTCCTGCGGTTTTATTCGCGGCAACCTGCGGCGTAACAGCCAGTTGGCTGTGCAAACGGTCAGAGGGCTGAATAGATATAAAGTGCAGCGGCCACTCTTGCGTGCTTTCGGCACCCAGCCATTCGACGGGAGGCCGCCATTCAGGGTGCGGCGCAAAATCAGCATAGCCATAGCTGGCGATGGCAGAGCTAAACAGTTCAATTTTACCGCTTGGCGTACTCAGCGCATGCTGCTGCGGGTCGCGGCGGAAGTCTTCAAAGAACACAAATGGCTTTTCATCCATCGGAATTTCTACATGCCCCTGCTGCCAGAACGCCTCAAATGACGGCCAACTGTCAGCGGCATCCCGCTGCCGTGCGCGGCATTCGTTATAAAGATGTTCCAGCCACTGCTGCTCACTGCGGTGTTGCGTAAACGCGTCGCCATAACCCAGTCGTTCCGCAAGTTCATTGAAAATATCCACGTCATTACGCGCCTGATGCCGCGGCGCAATCGCCTGATGCATGGCAAAAATAAAGCGATCGCGGGACGATCCGCCGATATCATTACGCTCCAACGTGGTGGTGACGGGCAGCACGATGTCAGCCATCTGCGCCGCTGGCGTCCAGACGATATCTTGCACAATTACCGTATCCGGCTTACGCCAACCGTCCACCAGACGGTTCAACTGCTGGTGATGGTGGAACGGATTCCCCCCCGCCCAGTGAATCAGATGAATATCAGGGTAAGTATGGGTTTCGCCCTGAAAAGTATACGGCGTTCCCGGATGCAACAGCATGTCGGCGATACGCGCCACGGGGATCGACTGACCAGCGTTAGGAGTCGAAGGTGAAGCCGGTGCAGGCGTTGAGATGCGTTCGTTACCCACGCTATTCATTGAGCCGTGGCCGAAGGAGAAGCCGCCTCCCGGTAACCCAACCTGTCCCAGCATTGAAGATAGCGCGATCATCATCCAGTAAGGCTGCTCGCCACGGTGCGCACGCTGTACGGAATAAGAACAGGTAATAAAGCTGCGCACGCCAATCAGTTGCTGCGCCAGACGCCGAATGCGCTCGGTGGGAATACCGGTGATATCGCTGGCCCATTCCGGCGTTTTCGCCACGCCATCGCCGCGACCGTGCAAATAATCCGTTAACTGCTCATAACCGACACAATAGCGTTGCAGAAAATCTTTATCATCAGCGCCCAGACGCTGAATTTCATAGCCCAGCGCCAGCATCAGGGCGACATCGGTATTCGGACGAATAGGAATCCACTCGGCATTGACAAACTCAGGGCAATCATCGCGCATCGGGCTGATGTTAATGACAGGAATCCCTTTTGCCACCAGCGTTTCCAACGCGGGCTTCAGCGTATGATGCCCGGCACCGCCGGAAGCAACCTGGGCGTTCTTTAGCGCCAGACCGCCAAACGCGAGGAAAATATCACAGTGCTCGGCGACGCTACGCCATTCTGTCACCTTGCCTGTCAGCGGATGGAAGGTGCCAATCACGTACGGCAGGAAGAACTGCGCCGCGCCCCAACTGTAATTCCCCTGCTGATCGACCGCACCACCGCCGGAGAAATAGAAGCGTCGTACCTGCGAACGCGCATGGTGATAGCGTCCGGCAGAGGACCAGCCGTAAGAACCGGCAAACATGCCGTCAGCACCATAGCGATCGCGGATGCGACGATTTTCCTGCGCGACCAGATCGAGCGCGACGTCCCAATCCACCTCAACAAAATCCTCACGACCACGTAGCGTTCTGTCGCTGTTCTCTCGTTTCTGAAGCCAGGAACGACGCACCGAAGGGCGACGGATACGCCGTTCGGAATACACCAGCGGCACAATGGAATCCAGCATGGCGGAAGGTGCCGGATCGTCGGCAAATGGCTCACAGCGAATCAGCTTGCCGTCTTCAACCACAGCAGTAAACGCGCCCCAATGCGCAAGATGTGGATAACGTTTAATCGCCATGACAACCTCAGAGAAGAATAAATGTTATTGATAATTAACCAGCAGTGAAGAACCCTCATTCGCCATACTGCTTTGCGCGTTCTTCAAAACCCAGACACGACCATAGTGGTTATAAAAACCTGCCGAGTGCCCCGCATCCGGCCCAATACCCTGATACATATCGAAGTGTTGGCCTTTAATCGCACCACCCACATCCAGCGCAATCATCAGGCGCATTTCATATTTTCCGGTGAATTTGCCCACGTTATCCAGCAGCGGCACTTCCATTAGCAGAGCCGTGCCTGCCGGAATCAGAGAACGGTCAGATGCCACGGAGGCTTTCGCCACTAATGGTACGGCGCTGGCCCCTTTCACCGGCGCAGACATCATCGGTTTAAAGAACACAAACGAGGGGTTCTGCTCAAACAGTTCGCGCACTTCATACTCGGTGTGCTGCTCCGCCCACTTGCGGATTGCCTGCATAGACATCTCTTCACGCGGAACTTCACCCCGATCGATCAGCACTTTACCAATACTGCGGTAGGCATGGCCGTTTTTACCTGCATAACCGAAGAACGTCAGAGGACGCCCATCGCCAAAATCAATATAGGCGCTGCCCTGCACTTCCATCATGAAGTTATCGACCAGCGAATTGGTCCAGGCAAGAACCAGTCGGTCATCCAGCGCCCCAGCATAAATTCCGGCACGATCCGGTAGCCGACTACTCTTTTTGCCCTTTGACGGCATAGCATATAAAGGATGACGGAATTCCCCCTGGCGGGTATGGCGCGCCTGCAATACTGGCGTGTAATAGCCAGTGAACTGCACGTTACCAAAATTATCGACGCCTTCCATCTGCCAGGCGTTCAGGCCAAACTTGCTCAGTTCGCGGGTATCCGCCCCTGACATCATCCAGTTTTCAATCGCCTGAAAGGTCGTGTTATTACGCATGTACAGATTAGGGGAAGCCGAGCGTATTTCAGAAACCTGAGTGATAAAATCCCGCGCGTTGACCGGTTTTCCTTTGGCATTCGGCTCATTCACCAATTCCAGAGGCTGGTTGAGGTGCCCATCTTTATATTGTTGCCCGCGATCGGTTGGCCTGGATTGACACCCCGCCAGAATGGCAATGACCACTGCGGTCAGCACATATTTTCCCCACCGTCCCTTCATTTTGCGCTCGCTTGTTACATCAAAAAATTTACCGTCGAACGATAACAAACAGCCATCGAGAAAGGAATGGGAGCGCGTATAAATCCACGGGGTAAGGCGTGCTGTGTGGCCACGCGCTATCGTAAAAATCAGGTTTTAGGGCCATCACTATATTACGGTCATAAAACGACCCATCAGGCGGTAAATCAATCACCTGGCAACCAAACTCTACGCTTTTTATAGAAATAGGTTGCATCAATGCTCACGGAGTGTATAGTGCGCATCCACGGACGCGGGGTGGAGCAGCCTGGTAGCTCGTCGGGCTCATAACCCGAAGGTCGTCGGTTCAAATCCGGCCCCCGCAACCAATTGATGTGAGTCGTCCATCAAAGTAAGTGAAAGTAAGTCAGTACGGACGCGGGGTGGAGCAGCCTGGTAGCTCGTCGGGCTCATAACCCGAAGGTCGTCGGTTCGAATCCGGCCCCCGCAACCAATTGATGTGAGTCGTCCATCAAAAAAAGTAAAAACAAGTCATACGTACGCGGGATGGAGCAGCCTGGTAGCTCGTCGGGCTCATAACCCGAAGGTCGTCGGTTCAAATCCGGCTCCCGCAACCAACTAAGACGTTTTTCAATGAGAAACGACACGATAAAGCACCTTAACGGGTGCTTTTTGTTTTTCTGCGCATTATCTGTTGCCACGCACAGCACACCTCTCAGGAATATCCCCCAGAACCGCGCCGACGAAACGCCGCCCCAGAGTAATATCGATGATACCAACAGCCCGCTACCGTTCAGCCTGACTGGCAAAATAGGCCTGAATTCCCGCAAAAATGGATTCGGCAATCTGCTGCTGGAAATGGCCGGTGCGCAGCTTACGCTCCTCTTCCAAATTACTGATAAAGGCCGTCTCAACCAGAACAGAGGGGATATCCGGCGCTTTCAGTACTGCAAACCCCGCCTGATCGACGCTGTTTTTATGCAGCCGATTCACTTTACCCAATCGGGTGAGAATCTCTTTACCAAATGTCAGGCTATCGTTGATGGTCACCGTCTGCACCAGATCGAACATGGTGTGATCCAGATAGCGATCGCCGCTCATGCTCACGCCGCCGATCAAATCCGATTCGTTCTGGGTCTCTGCCAAAAATCTGGCGGCGGTACTGGTTGCTCCTTTCTTCGAGAGAGCAAAAACCGACGATCCTCTGGCCGATCGATTGGTAAACGCATCCGCATGAATGGAAATGAACAGATCGGCACGCTGCTTGCGCGCTTTCGCCACTCGCACCCGCAGCGGAATGAATACATCTTCATTACGCGTCATGTAGGCCTTCATGTTGGATTCATTATCGATCAGCGTGCGCAGGCGGCGGGCGATTTGCAGCACGATATCTTTCTCACGCGTTTTATTCTTGCCAATTGCACCGGGATCTTCACCGCCGTGACCGGGATCGAGCATAATAATCAATGGGCGATCCCGCCCTGCTTTTCCGGCTTTCGGCGCTTCTGCTGGCAGCGTACGTTCCAGTTCGCCTTTGTTGTAATCCTCCAGCAACGCCAACAGCGGATCGTCTTCGTTATCGTAGCGTCCCGCCGCAGGGTACAAATCCAGTACCAGCCGATGCTTGAATTCGGCCACCGGCCCCAGCGTAAAGACTTTCGTCGTCGCCTGTTGTTTCAGTTTCAGCTCCAGCACCAAACGCACCGTGCTTTTATCAAACTGGCCGATGCGCGCCTCTTTAATCAGCGGATCGTTATCCTGCTGAAACTGGCTGGCGATTTCTTTTAATACGTGATTCAGGTGAACATTTTCGATATCCACCACGATACGTTCAGGATTACTGAGGCTAAACTGTTTATATTTCAGTGGGTGATTGGATTCCAACGTGACGCGAGTATAGGCGGATGACGGCCAGACGCGCACGGCAATAACCTGTGTGGTCGCCGCCATCCCTACACCACTCACGCTTAGCAGCCAGGTTGCTGCCGCGCTTTGTAATAGACGCCGCCGAGTCAGATGATGATTCGAATGAGACATGCCGCTCCGATCTGATTGCTGTGCGTTATCCTGCATTGTCGTGTTGCCACGCGGCGGGATAGGCCATAAAAAATGAATAAAGGTAAAAATTGTCAAAAACTTTAACGAATCTGCCCCGCGCTGTCATGCAAAAATCAAGTTCAGGCCTGATAACTGGCGGATATCATAAATGTGAAGTATTAACCTCACTTCTCTGGTGAATACTTCTTCTTGCCTTTTACGCCACAAAGAATAAAAATACATAAATTACGAATAAAAATGCAAAGAGGGCTCGCAGTGAAGGAACGTAGTACAGAACTGGTTCAGGGCTTCCGCCATTCAGTTCCCTATATCAATGCCCACCGGGGCAAAACGTTTGTCATCATGTTAGGTGGTGAAGCCATTGAGCATGCCAACTTCTCTAGCATCGTAAATGATATCGGACTGCTACACAGTCTGGGCATCAAGCTCGTGGTTGTTTATGGTGCGCGTCCTCAGATCGATGCCAACCTGACAACGCACCACTACGAGCCCCACTACCATAAAAACACCCGCATCACCGATAGCGCCACGCTGGAGCTGGTCAAGCAGGCGGCGGGGATGCTGCAACTGGATATCACCGCCCGGCTATCGATGAGCCTGAACAACACACCGCTGCAAGGTGCCCACATTAATGTTGTCAGCGGTAATTTTATTATCGCACAGCCACTAGGCGTGGATGACGGCGTGGACTACTGCCATAGCGGCCGTATTCGTCGTATTGATGAAGAAGCGATTCATCGCCAGTTGAATAGCGGCGCGATTGTCTTACTCGGTCCGGTTGCTGTTTCAGTTACCGGTGAAAGTTTTAATTTAACCTCGGAAGAGGTCGCGACCCAGCTCGCCATTAAGCTGAAAGCAGAAAAGATGATCGGCTTCTGCTCTTCGCAGGGCGTGACCAACGAAGAAGGCAACATCATTTCCGAGCTATTCCCGGATGACGCTCAGCAGCGTATTGATACGCTGGAACAGACTGGCGATTACCATTCGGGTACCGTCAGATTCCTACGCGGCGCGGTCAAAGCCTGCCGTAGCGGCGTACGCCGCAGCCACCTGATCAGCTATCAGGATGACGGCGCGCTGTTGCAGGAACTGTTCTCACGCGACGGAATTGGTACGCAGATCGTGATGGAAAGCGCCGAGCAGGTTCGCCGTGCGACCATCAATGACATCGGCGGTATTCTGGAACTGATCCGCCCTCTGGAAGAGCAAGGTATTTTGGTCAGACGCTCGCGTGAACAGTTGGAAATGGAGATCGACAAATTCACCGTCGTAGTTCGCGATAACCTGACCATCGCCTGCGCCGCGCTTTATCCGTTCCCGGAAGAAAGCATTGGCGAAATGGCCTGCGTCGCGGTTCACCCTGATTACCGCAGTTCATCACGCGGCGATATGTTGCTCGTACGCATTGCCGCTCAGGCACGTCAGCAGGGTCTGCAAAAGCTGTTCGTATTGACGACGCACAGCATTCACTGGTTCCAGGAGCGCGGTTTTTTACCCGCCGAAGTAGAGATGCTGCCGAAGAAAAAACAGGCGCTCTACAACTACCAGCGTCGCTCAAAGATTCTGGTAATGGATCTCTGAGTATCCCACTGCCGCCTTCACCTCGCGTCAAGGCGGCTCCCCGACAATGTCGTACCTCAAGCAAGCGACATTAACTCACGAATTCTTTCAGCCAAACCGCTGTAGCGCTGCGTTGGCGTTTTTACCGCCCGGCAGAGGATCCTGATGTCGGTATAGAGTGACAAACGCTGGCGCGCACGCGTGATCGCGGTATACACCAACTCCCGCGTCAGCACCGGTAGATAGTGGTTCGGCAACACCAGCGCCGTATGATCGAACTCCGATCCCTGCGATTTATGCACCGTCATCGCATAGGCCGTTTCATGCGGTGGCAGACGGCTTGGCGTGACATCTTTGGTTTCGCCATTCGGTAACGGGAAAAACACCCGCAGTTCCTCATTTTCCCCGTTCATAGCGATACCGATATCGCCATTGAACAGCCCCAATGCAGCATCGTTACGTTCAATCATCACTGGCCGGCCAGGATACCAGCGGTTAAGCGGATGACGACTGCGCTGAATTAACCCTGCCTGCTGCAAAGCCTGTTCGATACGTTGATTCAGCCCTGCGACGCCAAACGGCCCTTCGCGCAATGCGCACAGTTGCCGATAACGCTGGAAAGCGAGCAGCACGGCCTCCGGCGCCGCTCCCGTTGCGATAAGCGTTAGGTAATCGCGATATCCTTCAACACATTGCGCCAGCATGGCCTGATACTCTTCGGCCTCTGCCAATGGACTACAGGTGATATCAGCAAACTTGCCGTTCAGCACATCGCGCACACGAGCATCATCACCACCGTTCACCGCCAGCGCCAGTTGCCCAATGCCGGAATGCGGATCAAAACGATAGCTCCGGCGTAACAAACAGATACTGTCACTGACCGTCGTCTGTTCCTCAGAGCCATTTTCGTCAAGCACACAGCCCGTCAACCGCTGCAATTGCTGCGCCCGCGCACGGCTATAGCCCGCCTCGGCAAAACGACAGATATCACCTAGCACCGCTCCCGCCTCGACAGAGGCCAGTTGATCGCGATCGCCCAGAAAGATGATTCTGGCCTGTGCCGGAAGCGCGGCGATAATATTCGCCATCATCGGCAAGTCAACCATCGACGCCTCATCGACAATCAATACATCCAGATGCAGTGGATTGTCCTGATGGTGGCGCAGGCGTTGGCTATCCGTCACCGCCCCCAACAAACGATGCAAGGTTATCGCCTCCTGCGGGAACGCTTCCCGCTGCCGAGGATCGACAGCCAGACGCTGCAAAGCCTGCCCCAGCGACTCCGTGAGCCGCGCGGCCGCTTTCCCGGTGGGTGCCGCCAATTGAATACGTAGCGCCTCTCCCGTATTCAACTCAATCAATGCCGCCAGCAGCCGGGCAACCGTCGTGGTTTTCCCCGTCCCCGGCCCGCCGGAAATAATCGCAATGCGGCGCGTCAGCGCAACGGCTGCCGCCACCTTTTGCCAGTCAATCACTTCGCCCGTATCAGGAAATAACCGATCCAGAACCGCCCGAATCGCTGGCTCATCAACCACTATCGTATCGCGCTCGCTGGCAATAAACTGCGCCACGCGACCTTCGCTCTGCCAGCTACGCTGCAAATACAGCTTTTCTCCTTGCAACACCAGCGGTGTCGGCATGCTGCCATCACTTACCGCACCACACGCCAGCAAACGCCGCTGCCAGTCGGCAACCGCACTAACGCCAACTGCCGTAAGTAACTGCTGCGCCAGTTCGGGATCGCGACCGTCAAATAGCGTCTGTGCTTGCAAATTTTCCAGTGGTAAACAGACATGCCCCGCCCCCGAGTGGGCGCTCAAACAGGCGACTGCCAGCAGCAGATCGGGTTGCGTCTCATCATCTGCCAGCATTCTGGCGAACTGAACATCCAGCGGGCGCAGCAGTCGCCGCGCCAGTGCCGTTTCAAGTAACGCAATCATGAGGGAATTCCTGTATCAGTCTGGTCAGGTGCTTTTCCCTTAAAGACATCTCCCTTAAATAAAGCATCAAGCCCAAAAACAAACTCAGCGGAGGGACGAAAAGCAAAGATGCCATTACCGGGGTGGGATACTTCAACGCCACGTAAAAACAGATAAAACACGCCGCCAAAATGGCGTTCATAGTCGTAATCCGCAATCCGGTGACGCAGATAGCGGTGCAGCGCCAGCGTATAGAGCTGATATTGCAAATCATAGCGATGCTCAGCCATCGACCGCATCATGGCCGTTTGGGTATAGGCACTGGCATCGGGGCCAAGCCAATTCGATTTATAATCCAGCAGGTAATAACGTCCTTCCCAGCGGAACACCAGATCGATAAACCCTTTCAACATGCCTTTAACCTGCTGAAAAGAGAGCGTCGGACACTGTGCAGATAACGGATCGTGATGTTTTGCCAACTGATCGAGTTGCGCCGCCTGTATCGGTGCCTCAATGGGGATATAGAACTGTAATTCAGCCTGTTTATCCGCATTATCCAACGCCGATAACGTTATCCCTTGTTCATTAAGCGGCGTACACAAAAGCGAGTCCATCCATGCCTTCAACACCGGATGCCAGTGCGCTTCAACTCCCTGTCGCTGCAACTGCTCAGCCAGCCAACCATCATCGATGGGCTGGGTAAAATCCAGCGTTTCAAACAGGCTATGCAAAAATGTCCCCGGACTCGCACCGCGCGGGAACGTATGCGGGGTCAGTTGGCTTTCATCCGCTTCCTGACGTTCACCAATCGCTTCAATATCCAGACGTGGCACCAGATCCTGTGCACTTGCAGAGCCATGTTGCTGAAGTCCCGAATAGCTGGTCACACGCCAGCCGTCACGCAATTGACGCGCAATGTGCCGAGCCTGTAGTTCTGTCAATTCTGGTCTATCCGGCTGCCAGCGCTGTGCTTCCACCGTCAGGAGTGGTGTCACGGCGACCCCCTCCCCCGCCATTCCTTCCAGTTCGCTGACTAACGTGGCAACTTCCGCTTCTTTACCCCGTTGGAGCAAATAACCCAGCGCGCTGTGGTGCATATCGCTGCCGCCATCTTTCTTACGCGATCGCTGAACAGGGGCAACGCCAACGCTACAGTGGTAGATAGAACGGGTCAGCGCGACATAGAGCAAACGTAAATCTTCCGCCAGCCGCTCTTCTTCTGCCAGCACCTGACTGTCTTCGTGATTTTGCAGATCCAACACCGCCTGATAGTTCTCACGATCGTGATAAATCCCCTGATCCTGCACGCGGAAGTTACTGATAAACGGCAGCCACACCAGCGGGTATTCCAGCCCTTTCGATTTATGGATCGTCACGATCTGCACGAGGTGGCGATCGCTTTCCAACCGTAGCTGCTGACTCTCTGCCTGTGGATTAGGCTGGACAATCTGCTGCGATAGCCAGCGCACCAGCGCGTGTTCACTATCAAGCGTGGCAGAAGCATCCTGCAATAACTCACCAATATGCAGAATGTCGGTAATACGGCGTTCCCCATCCGCACTCGCCAACAGGTTTTCCGCCAGTTGATGTTGACTCATCAACGCACGCAGCATCGGCAGTACGCCTTTCTGCCGCCACAACGTGCGGTAACCAGCAAATTCATTCACCAGCGCGTCCCACACCGATTCGATCTGCCCTAACGCATCAACCTGTTCAGCATCCAACCCCATCAGAGCCGTCGCCATGGCACTGCGTAACGTGCGTTCTTGCTCCGGTGCCAGCACCGCCTGCAACAGCCACAGAATATCGCTGGCCTCCGGCGTGCCGAACACGCTATCGCGATTGGAGAGATACACCGAGGGAATCGCCAAACGGCTCAGCGCATCACGAATCAACGAGGCTTCACGTCGGCTACGCACCAGCACGCTCATGTCGGATGCTTGTACCAAACGTCGGGAATCATCGTTGACCAGCCAGGCTTCATGACGCTGGCTGGCCGCCAGCCAGTCACGAATCTGCGCCGCGCACTGGCGTGCCATCTGCTGCTGATAATCCCCCACACCAATCGGTTCCACACCCGTTAGCCAGAATTGCAGTGCAGGCTGAGGCTGTCCGGCGATTTCAAAGACTAAACCGCGCTTGGATTCGGCAGGCGTGACCGGCAGGAAAGGAATGTTGTGGAAAATAAAAGGATATTCGAGGCGCTCAAAAAGACGATTAACGCCGTGTACCATCTGGTGTGACGATCGCCAGTTCGTGCCCAACGTATAGTGCGCAGCCACTTCGCCACGCGCATGCATGTAAGTAAAAATATCCGCACCGCGAAACGCATAAATAGCCTGCTTAGGATCACCGATCAACAACAGCCCACACTGCGGCTGCCCGACATAAAGCGTTCGGAAAATACGGTATTGTTGCGGGTCGGTATCCTGAAACTCATCGATCATCGCCACCGGATAGCGCTCGCGAATCGCGCTGGCAAGCCGTTCCCCACCCGGTTGTTGCAGCGCGTCATCCAAACGGCTCAGCAGATCGTCAAACCCCAGTTCTGCACGCTGCCGTTTCTCCTCACGCACTGACTCCCGGATCGCCGACAGTGCGCGAACAATCACCAAATCACGCAGCGATAATGGCGTTGCCAGCAGCCTCTCTGTTTCCTCAAATAGAGCATGAACGGGCGGCTCGCCTTTCTTCGTCTTCTCAATGAGCGTGTTCTGAGCAAATCTCACCAGATCTTTCGGCAACTGATAATCCAGCGTCGTCTGCTCTGCCCACAGCGTCACTTTTTGTAACCAGTTGGGAAGATGCCTGCTGCTATAACTGCGTTTATCAACGCCAGAAGCACTAATCAGCGCATCTAACTCCGACGCTGACGCCAACCAATGCTGCTTGTACGCATCGATCGTCAACACGATCTTCTCATGTCGGCTCAGCAGCGTTTCGTCTTCTTCTGGCGGCAAGCGAAACACAGGCGCTTCACCATGCAAATAAGGAGCCAGATCGGCCAGCAAATTTTCCGGCCCCTTCCACTCCAGCCCGACAATACGTGCGACCTCTATCGGTAACGGATAGCAATAACGACGCCAGAAATCGGCACAGGCCTGACGGCGTAATGGCTGTTCATCTTCTATCAGCACCTGCTCGAAAAGCACGCCGGACTCAAAGGCATTAGTACTGAGCATACGCTGGCAGAAGCCATGGATTGTGTAGATCGCGGCTTCATCCATCTGTCGTTCGGCCGCCAGCAACACGTCGGCCGCATCGCGGTGATCCGCAATCTCCGCCAGCAGTTGCGCCAGAGAAACATCTTTATGCGTCCCCGCCTCTTCACCCTGCGCACTTTTACGCAGGCAGGCGATACGCAGGGCGTGGATTCTTGCACGAATGCGCTCACGCAGTTCTTCGGTCGCGGCCTCCGTAAAGGTCACCACCAGAATTTCCTCGACCAGTAGAGGACGTGGATACGCAGCCTGCTTGCCCAGCCCCAGCAGTAATCGCAGGTAGAGTGCCGCCAGCGTATACGTTTTCCCCGTTCCCGCCGATGCCTCAATCAGCCGCTCTCCCAGGAGCGGCAACGTCATGACGTCTAATGATTGCGGCACGGTGTTCTTCATTCTGCGGAAACCTTACTAACCACTTCCGATGTCGGCGCATCTGCTGCTGGCCGTGCTGCTGGCGCAGGGATCATGGCAGGTGCTTTCTCACGCGGCAGCGTTTTCTGCAATGAAGATGCATCCGGGTAGGTATGCCATCCTTTCGGTGCGGCATAGTCTGCTTTACCGTGATGGCTGCCGGAAACCTGCGACAGCACTGCCAGACCCTCAGGCTTCAGCGCCTGCTGGAAAAAGTCTGCCAGTTGCGTTACCGTCAGCGGCTTAATTTGCTCCAGTAGCTTCTCACGCGAGTCAAAAGCAAAGTTTTCGCGATCCAAATCGTTACGCAGCCGGCTGGCCTCTTCGCCCAATGTTTGCGGGCGCTGACTCAGTTCATTCATCACGCCTTGCTTATATTGCGCGAACTCTTCTTCACTCATTTCACGCAGTCGTTTTTGCGCTTTCAGGTAAAAGTCTTCATAGCGCTGATACAGATAAGCGGGCTGTTTGCTGTTGCTCTGCAACAGAAAACCGATCCCCATTTGTCTACCAACCGACACCGGGAAGGCGAACACGGCATAGCCCAACTGCTCCTCTGTTCTCAGTTGGCTATAGAACCAGGGCTGAACGATCTGTCCCAGCACCGAGCTATACGCCATACTTTGCATTTCTGAGTAACCCGTTGGTACATACACCGCTGCTAACGCGGAATCCGTGCTGCTGCCCGGGCACTGTAGATTAGCAAGCTGTGGCTTACTGACTTTAACATCATCGCTGCGCGAGAGATTTTCACCCTTAGCCTGCAAATGTACTTTTAGCGTCTGTGCCAACTCGATGACTCGCTCTGGCGTCAGATTACCGACAACCAGCATTTCTGGCGTGGCTTTTTGCAGCAGATCGTTGCGGTAATCGATAACATCCTGCAAACCAATGTCTTTCAGCAAGTGACGTCGCTCGCCGCGCTCGAAGTAAGGCAGTTGCGACACAGATTGGATCGGCTGCATCGCCTGTTCAAAGGCTTTCGATTTTTCAACCGCATCCAACTGCTGCAAATACCAGGATTTCGCCTGCTCCAATTGTGCCTCTGTCGGGGTAAAGGAGGCGTAGCCATCTGCTAACGTGAGTAATAGCTGTGGTAAATGCTGGGTATAGCCATCAGCACTAATCACCAAACCATCATTGCTGCGGGTAGAGAAGCTGATGCCGCCCACTGAGGCCTGATAGCTGAGTTCATCCAACGCCAGCCCTGCCAGATAGTCATTTAACGCGAACAGCACCTGATTGCGGGCGGTACTGCGCGCTTCCTGGTTACGCAATAACAGGGTGATTTCCGCTTTCGGTTCATCGGCGAAATAGTGACTTGGCATATACAGCACACGCAATGCAGGCTGATTCAGCAGAAGCATCGGTTTGGTTATCGATCTATCCGCGTTGATCAGAGAAAAATCATCGGGAATATAGGGATTGATCGTCGGCAACGACAACGACATTTTCTGCCCCAGCGTTTTCCATTTTGACAGGGTGGCCGACGAGATCTTATTCATCTCATACGGCGCATCGACAAAATAGGCCACCTTGTTATGTGGCTCATTCGGGCTGATAACCCAAACACGCGCATTCTGCGGCGTCATCTCATCCAGCCGTGCGGCGATAGCCTTCGGATCGTAGCGATCCGCAACATACTGCGCATCCAGCGTATGTTCGACGGGTACGCGCAGCATGGTATCAACCAGCCATTCGATGTAATCCATATCCCGACTGATAGATGGGTAGCGGAAATCCAGATCCAGAACGTGTGCGATCTCATCAAAATAACGCTGTTGAATCCCCTCAGTACGGATTTGTTGCAGGTAGCGGAATATCGCCGCGATCACCTCATCACGCTGCGCCAGCCCCTTATCCGTCAGCGAGACTGAAATAGCAAACATGCTGCCGTTACGGTCGATGAGCGGTGAAGACCCCGCGCCGATAGACTCAACCAGCCCTTCCTTTTGTAACCAGTCAGAGAGCGTATTCTGGCTGCGATTGCCAAGCAGGTAGCTAATGTAGGTATCCGTTTTGCTGCGAAACGCCTGACTAATATCGCTGACGCGAAATTCAATACGCAGTTGTTTTCTCGGCTGTGCAGGAACGTAGTGAATCATTACGCCACGCTGCTTCTCCGTCGTGACAGGAACAGTAATTGCGGGAACGCTGGCGTGATGATTGGCAATACGCCCGAAAGTATCAACCGCCAGTTTTGCCAGTTCAGGCAAAGGCTGATTGCTGTAAATCACCCCTTTCATCAGGTTGGCTGAATAGTATTTCTGGTAGAACTTCACCAGTTCATCATGCAGTTTGCTGCCGGGCTTATCGCTCAGAGTTTCAAGGTTTCCCCCTGAAAAACGTGCGCTTGGGTGCGCCGGATTCAGCGTCTCCGCCCCCACCTGTGCCATGCGGTGGCCGTCGCGCGAACGCGCCATCGTTAATTCCGCATTGACTGCATTACGTTCACGATCGGCATTCACCGGATCGAGCAGCGGTTCTGCAATCGCATCGGCCATCCGATCCACCGCAGGGCGCAGGGCGTCATTTTCGACTTCCAGATAAAACGCCGTACGGTAAGACGCTGTGCTGGCGTTGTGACTGCCGCCATGCTTTTTCAAAAATTCAGACAGTGCCTCCGGCTCTGGATAACGTTTCGACCCCATCAGCACCATGTGTTCGAGGTAGTGCGCCAATCCTAGTTGGTTATTAGGATCGTCCAGCGAACCAATAGGCAACGCCAGTGATGCCAACGATTTGGGTGCTTGCGGATCGGAAACCAGCAGCACGGTCATTCCGTTATCCAGTGTGATCGCCTGATATTGCCGCGGATCTTTTTCGCTTTTTCGAATGGTCTGGGCCAGCGGCTGCCAGCCTGTCTCTGCCCAACTTGCCGGAAGCCAGACGGTGAATAAAAGAAACCACCCGGTGATCCAGACCCACTGTTTACGCATGCAATTCTCCAACCTCATATCCACCACTTTTCACGTTGCAGTGCGTTATCTTTTCGCACCTCGAAACCTATTCAGGCACACGCCCATCAAGCCAGATTAGAGCGGAACGCTGGCAGTAGCCAGGTTTGCGCCGCTTCAATCACCTCATTCATACGTTTTTCATCCAACTCACGCACAATACGTTGCAGGTAATAATCCTCACCTTCACCTGGCATCGCCATGTTGCCCTGCCAGGCTTGCAGCAAACGGGTACGCGCTTTGTTCTGCGTTTCCTCATCCACTCGCAGGCTATCACTCTCGCGATCATAACATTCAGCCAGCCAGGCGCTCCCCGCTCTATTGAGCAGTAACAACGGCTTGACCATTCCCTGACGATACCCATCGAGCATAATGGTCAGAGATTCTCTGGCCTGCGTTTCCGACAAAGCAGCAAAGCGCCATGCCGTTTCTTCCCGACCATACAGGCGGCTTTCTCCTTGCCCCCCCGTCGCACAGTAGGCCAGATGTTCCAACCACAACGTAATACCGTCCTTCATGGAAATCGTACCCGGACGCCAGCGCAGCAAGCCATCCGGTTGAACCTGATTCAACCACCCGCTAACGCGCACGCCGCCAAGAAGGATATCGACTTCCCGACTTACCGACAGAGATGGGGTTAGCTCATTACGCACACGAGCGGCTAGCTGCGCCATATCCTGCTGCTGATCCTGCCAGTAAATTTCACCGAACGCCCCATAGGGCAGTTCGCCTGCGGCTTTGGCACGACGATACAGTTTTTCCGTATCGCCTTCATTAATCAAGGTATTAAGCAATTCGCTATTCAACTGGTAGCGGTTAAGGCTATCAACTACAAAAGGTTCTTCATCCAGCAGTTCGTCGCTGTGCAGCATGAAACTCACGCCAAGCCGCAGTTGAAAAAAAGCGCGCACAGGATGACGATAAAAGCGTTTCAGATCGTCCAGGCTAACGTCTCTATCACTTTCCCTTTCGGGCAACGCCTCACGATCAAAATCTGGCTGCGCTTCCCCTTGCCGGTTCGCCGCCGCCAGCCACTCCGTCGCAAAGCTTAATGGCTGCGGTGCCGACAGGAAGTTATCCGCATCGAAAGGCATACGGGTATGTTCACGGCAGAGGTGCTTCACCACCTGCTCCGCGCTGCTATCAATATCCCGAGCTTCATCACCCGGCAGGACATAGCTTTGTGCAATATATTCCGTCAATTCGCTGACCAACACGGACGGATAGCGCCGCGTATTATCCTGAATCGAGCGTCCGATATAGCTGATATACAGTTTGTGCTGTGCCGACAGAAGCGCTTCAAGAAACAGGTAGCGGTCATCATCGCGTCGGCTACGATCGCCACGCTTGATCTTCCTGCCCATCAGATCGAACCCGAGTGGCGGCAGCGTTCGGGGGTAAACACCGTCGTTCATCCCCAGCAAACACACGACCTTGAACGGAATGGAACGCATCGGCATCAGCGTACAAAAGTTGATCGCGCCAGCCAGAAAACGCTGGCTGAGCCGTTCCTGATCGAGGCGCCGTGATAATTCATCACGTAGCCGGGATATCGGCACCTGCTGTGGGTAATGCGCTATCGTGCCCATGCTAATCACGTACTGCCACTGTTTTTCCACCAATGCCAACGCCGCTTCAGTCTCGCTATCAGCATCAAAGAAAGTGTCGAGCAGATCTCGACAAAGCGGAAGCCAGTCGACAAGCACACGCGGCTGAGACAGGCGCTGACGCCATTGGTGAATCTGCATCAGCAGTTCGGCCAGTTGACCGGCGAGTTCCGCAATCAAACCGCTGGATTCATCGTAAGGCAGCACGCCCTGCCAGTCACCGACACGACTGTCCATCGCATAGCCCAGCAGCATTCTCGTCAGACCAAAACGCCACGTATGCTGCCCCGTTGGCGGCAGCATCAGATCGCGCACGTTGTCGTCATCCAATCCCCAGCGCACGCCCGATTCCACCACCCAGAGGCGCAGACGCCGAAGCCCTTCTTCCTGAATACCGAAGCGTGCAGCCAGCGCGGGCACCTCAAGCAAGGCCAAAACTTGTTCTGCCGTAAAACGGCTGGTGGGTAAATCCAGCAGGCTAATGACCGCCTGCAAGGCAGGATGTGCATGTCGTGCACGCTGATCGGAGAGAGAAAAAGGCAAGTAGCGGTTATCCGGCGCATTGCCAAACACCGCCTGAATAAACGGCGTATAGCTGTCGATATCTGCCATCATCACAATCACATCGCGCGGCATAAGCTCAGGGTCATCCGCCATCATGGCAAGCAGCCGATCGTGGAGCACTTCCACCTCACGCTGTGGGCTATGACAGGCGTGAAAATCAACCGAACGATCGTCGAGTGCCAGCAGGCGTTTTTGCGTGCTGGTGTTCTGCATCTCGTGGCTCACCGCCACCACCGCATGGTCTTCCAATTCAAGAATATCGCGCTGTAATGTCTGTAGCAGATTTTCGCAATCTGACTCAACAAAGGCATCGATTTCCTGCACGTTATCCAATTCAGCCAGCAGATAAAGGTTATCTCGTCCCAGTTTTCCCCACGATGCCAGCAACGGATTATTAATCGCCTGCTGACCGTCGTCGTTGAACAACATTTCTGCCCGTGCGGGATCGTGAAATAACGGGCGGGTTTCATCAGTTTGCTCGCCGTCAAAACGGTGCAAACGACGATGGCGGGCTTTTAGCTTCGCCAGAAACTTATAATCCTGGATATCACTCCAGTAATGGCGGCAGGGATTGGTGAATAGCAGGTGTACGTCAATGTGTCGCGCCAGCGCGTTCAACGCCTGTAAATAGATAGGAGGTAACGCCGAAATACCACAGATAAAAACGCGTGGTGGCATACCTTGTGGACAGGTTTTTGCCTGTTCCAACGCCTTGATAAAACGTTGGTACAAAATCGCATGGTGCCATTCAGGCTGCGCCAGCTTGCGCGTGTAATCCACCAGTGCACACCACAGCGCCGACTGCCACAGTTGGTTACCGCCGAGATCGTCAACCTGTTTTCCCTCTTGCCACGCCTTGATCCACTCAGGGCGATAAATCAGGTATTGATCGAAAAGATCCGCCACGCGTCCCGCAAGCTGATGCAGCTTGCGCTGGTTATCATCATCCTGCAAATAGTGGTTAAGTGCCGAAAAATCAGGCTGTGACAACAAATCGGGCAACAAATGCATCAACTTCCACGTCATCGCATCCTTGCTGAAAGCGCTTTCTTTTGGAATATCTGGCAGCACATGGCGACACATATTCCACAAAAAAACGCCGGGCAGTGGGAATTGAATATTGGCGGCAATGCCAAAGTGCCCAGCCAGTTCAATTTGTAACCACTGCGCCATCCCCGGACTTTGCACCAGAATCACTTCCTGCTGGAAGGGATCCGCAAGCGGCTGACGCGTTACCAGTTCAACCATCAGTCTTTTCAGGATATCCAACTGATTGGAGTGATAGATTCTAAACATTCTGGCTCCTGCTCGCCGCTGGTTACAATTGATAATGCATAGTTTATCCAAACACACCGACTACACAGGCGATGACCGGCAAAACCAGCGGTTTAGTGTAGCCTGATAGCGCCGTGGCGTCATGACTCTTGCCGTTACCTGACGGCATTCTCCGTTCTGTAGCTGCTCCGACACACTAAACTGCCAGTTTTTACCTGGAAGCGACACGGTATTATCAACGTCAGAGGGATAAGACACACCCGCTTCATAGGCTTCCAGTTGCTGTATCGCCAACCGCCAGGCCTGACGCTGCTGCCACTGGTGCTGAAATGACTGCTGCAAGATCTGGTGATATTGCAATAACCCCATCAGCGACACGGCAAACAGCAGCGCCGCCACCAGCGTCTCCGGCAGGCTAAAACCGGATTGGTGATTCACGCATCTGTTGTTCACTGCGTTATTCCGTTGCATCACAGCGCGCCACATCCTTATCCGGGCAAAAATCCAGCCAGCCGTTACCCAATGGCTGAATCGCTATTTGCCCCGACGACAGCGACAAAAATGACACACGCTGGTACAGCGTCAAAGGCCGCGCAGCGGGGAGCATTCCTTCACCACGCAGTAATCCCTGTCCCCCATCCGAAGCCGCACGCAGACACACCACAAGCTGTTCTGCCGACCACTGCTGGCACTGCCAGCTTTCCGTTAGCGCATTCCAGCGCTGCCCTCTTCCCCAATTCAGTGAGGACAATGCCTGATTGAAAGCGCGCAGATAATGCCGTTCGTCGTTTCCCACCTGAATGGTAGTATCAAGCTGGCGTTGCAAACCGGACATCAACAACAGACCGATCATGGCGATGAGCAACACCATTGCCAACGTTCCGCTTCCCTTTTGCTTGCCTTTTCTCATTGGTTACGTCCGAGTATGATGCGAGTGATATGTTGCCGAACGGCAGGGCGTTTAGCCCAATAACCCGCCAACTGCAATTCATACAGCGCCACATCATGCTGCGCGACCAGACGCTGTAGCCGAAATACCGTGAGCACCACCTCCTGCGGATCAAACAGTTTTTCCCACCTGTCCCCCTGACAACTGTGCGCTCCGCTTTGAATTTCCAATGACCGACTACGCAGGCGATAGCCAAAAGACTCAGCATCCTGCTGTTCTCCACCGTCCCAAACCCCATTTCGGTTCAGATCATAAGAGACATTCAGACAACTGTTTTCCGCTTCACCCGGGTAATGTCCTATGCTGAGCGCTTTTCCCTGACAGGTTCCCGCACAAAAGCCCGCCCGGCGAACATCCTTCTCAATCCCCATCGCAACCTGACTGAACAACTGCTCCAGTCGAAAAAGCTGTGCACTGTCCTGACTTTGGCTACGTAATAGCGGATACCACTGCGCCGCCGATAGCATAATCAGGCTGCCTAAACTCAATGCCAGCAGGATTTCTGGTAATGTAAAACCGCGTTGCCCCGCCAGCCCCCACGCGGTTTTCCTTAGCATGATTTGCCTCAACACGCTCTGCTTCAGCATAGTGGAATCGCCAAGACCGCTTGTGACTCACTACACAGGCGCATGCGCCCCCTCACCGAGATGATGAGACGCAACTGACCCGCAGCGTTCGACAGTGAGATGTGCCCAGCCTGTGCAGCATTGCGTAAGCCAAAGAACGTAAACACATTGCTGGTGAACGTTGCCAGCACAATCTCTTGCGTGCGGCGAACAAACTGCCCCGAATGATTTTCACGGCACACATCCTCTGCCTGCTTTTCATGCTGACCCGCCACCACGCACCACAACTCCCCTTGTGATATGAGCTTCACTGTACGGGTTTCGTTATGCCAATAGGCATTCGCCTGAACCCGACTCAGAAAATCCAGCAGTTGCTGCGCACTTTGCTCCAGACGAATGGCCTGCTGATACTGAATCCAGCCATGCAGACCGCCACCGGCCATCAGCGCGACGATCGTCAGCACCACTAATAATTCCAGCAAGGTAAATCCCCGCCCTTGTCGATTTTCTGTTTTCATGGCGTCAGGATAATGAGTCTTATCAGTAAAAACAGTGTATTAACGGCGTTATACGCGGCGGTTCGCAATGTTTTACTGCAACGATGTAACAACAAAAAGCAGGCTGCGGGGAGGTAGGGAAAATGAGGACGCAAAAAAGGCCGCATGACGCGGCCCAGAAAAACATGGGGACGTTTTAGATCGCAACCGGTGCTTTGATGGCAGGATGCGGATCGTACCCTTCGATGTCAAAATCCTCGAAACGGTAGTCAAACAATGTATCCGGTCGGCGTTTGATCACCAGTTTAGGCAACGCGCGCGGTTCACGGCTCAGTTGCAAATGCGTCTGTTCCATATGATTGTTGTACAGGTGCGTGTCGCCACCCGTCCAGACGAAATCACCCACTTCCAGATCGCACTGCTGCGCCACCATATGCACCAACAGCGCATAGCTGGCGATATTGAACGGCAAACCCAGGAAGATATCGCACGAACGTTGATAAAGCTGGCAAGAGAGTTTGCCATCCGCCACATAAAACTGGAAAAATGCGTGGCACGGTGCCAGCGCCATTTTATCTAGCTCACCCACGTTCCAGGCCGATACGATAATACGGCGAGAGTCTGGATCCTGTCTCAGTTGGGTCAGGACATTCTTCAACTGGTCAATCTGACGGCCATCTGCGGCGCCCCATGAACGCCACTGCTTACCGTACACTGGCCCCAAATCACCGTTCTCATCTGCCCACTCGTCCCAAATGCTGACTTTGTTTTCATGCAGATAAGCAACATTGGTATCACCGTTCAAAAACCAGAGCAGTTCATGGATAATCGAACGCAGGTGGCATTTCTTAGTGGTAACCAGCGGAAACCCGTCCTGCAAGTTGAAACGCATCTGATGACCGAAAATAGAACGCGTACCCGTGCCGGTACGGTCGGCTTTCGGCGTGCCTTCTTCAAGCACTTTCTTCATCAGATCCAGATACTGTTTCATACTACCTCACCACAAAATTAAAAAAGACAGCGAACTATTGCTGTGCAGGCTGACGGCGATAAGCCCAGACCATCATCAGAATACCGGCGATCACCATCGGCAGAGACAGGATTTGTCCCATGCTCAACAGGTTGAGAAACAGCCCCAGTTGCGCATCCGGCTGACGGAAGAACTCAGTAATGATTCGGAACGTGCCGTAACTAATCAGGAAAAGCCCGCATACGCTGCCCATCGGCCGGGATTTACGAATAAAGAGATTCAGAATGATAAACAGCGCCACACCCTCTAGTAACATCTGATAAAGCTGAGAAGGATGACGCGGCAGCATGCCGTACTGATTGAAAATCGCCTGCCACTGCGGGTTACCGACGGCCAGCATCATATCTTCACTACGCGAGCCTGGAAACAGCATCGCCCACGGCGTGTCCGTCGTCACGCGTCCCCACAGTTCGCCGTTGATGAAGTTGCCCAAGCGGCCTGCACCAAGCCCGAAAGGAATCAAAGGTGCAATAAAATCAGCAACCTGGAAGAAATGGCGTTTGGTTCTGTGCGCGAACCACAGCATCACGCCGATGACGCCTATTAGGCCACCGTGGAACGACATGCCGCCATCCCAGACTTTGAAAAGATAGAGCGGGTTTTCAAGAAATGATGGAAAGGCATAAAACAGAACGTAGCCCAAACGCCCGCCGACAAAGACGCCAAGGAACCCCATATACAGCAGGTTTTCGACTTCATCTTTGGTCCAGCCACTACCCGGTTTATTTGCCCGACGCACCGCCAGCCACATGGCAAATACAAAACCCACCAGATACATCAGCCCATACCAGTGCAGCGCCAGCGGGCCAATTGAAAAAAGCACTGGATCAAACTGAGGGAACGTCAAATAGCTTGTCGTCATCATTCACCACATATTTTATTGTGTTATCCCTGTTTGCGGGATCGTCATTGATAGGCAAAAAGCAGGAGAATGCATCCGTTCCTGCGAACCGCGGTGGCAAATCATAGCATACGCACCCGCGCTCGTTGCTTGCTGAGGGGAAAAGTTCTGTAAAACATTACTACTCGTCATACTTCAAGCTGTATGGGCGTTGGCTGCGTTACTGATTAACGACCACCGCGAATCAAGCCGCCCAGCCCGCGTTCTTCCATGAAAATTGCCGCCCACTGCCGGACTTCCGTTGCGCTCTGTGCGCTCAACAATTGCTTCACCAATGTCTGCGACTCAGCCAGCGTAATCTGACGCAGCAGATATTTAATTCGCGCGACGCTGCGCCCGTTCATACTAAGCGAACGATATCCCAGCGCGGTCAGCAGCAGTGCCCCCAGAGCTTCTCCCGCCATTTCACCGCAGACGGAAAGCGGAATGTCATAGCGTTGGCATTCGACGGCGATCATATTCAGCGCTTGTAACATGGAAGGATGCAGGCTGTCATAAAGTGACGCCACATGCGCGTTATTGCGATCCACGGCTAACAGGTACTGCGTAAGATCGTTAGTCCCGACCGAAACAAAATCGATACGGGAAGCTAAATGAGGGAGCAGGAACAGCATCGACGGCACTTCGATCATAATCCCAATGCGCGGCTTGGGCTGTGGGAAGCCCAGTAATTCCTCGACCTCATTCGCCGCCTGTTCGATCAGCCGACGCGCTTCGCTGATTTCATCCAGACTGCTGATCATCGGCAACAGGATATTGAGGTTGCCGATATGCGCGTTAGCACGCAGCATGGCACGCACCTGAATCAGAAAGATTTCAGGCTGGTCGAGCGTAATACGAATACCGCGCCAGCCAAGGCACGGATTCTCCTCGCTTATCGGTAGATAAGGCAGTGGCTTATCCGCACCGATATCCAGCGTGCGCAGCATCACCGGGCGCGTAGGATAGAGCTGCAACATGCTTTGGTATTGCGCCATCTGCTCATCTTCGGACGGAAAACCGTTTTGCAGCATAAACGGGATTTCCGTGCGGTACAGCCCTACGCCATCGACCTGATTGATAAAACGTTTTTCGTGCTCGGCGCTTAACCCCGCATTCAGCATAACCTGAATGCGCTCACCGCTTTTCAGCACGGCAGGTTGCTCCATTTCGCCTTCGGCAAGGCGGGTCAGTTCATGTTCTTCCGTCAGCAGGCGCTGGTATTCCTGCACCAGCACAGGTTCGGGATCGACCAGTAGTTCACCGCGATAGCCATCGATGATCAGTTGGCGCTGGTGCAGCAGCTCAGGCTGAATATCCGCGCCAACCAGCGTCGGAATGCCCATGGCCCGCACCAAAATCGCCGCATGCGAATTGGCCGCGCCGTCATAGACAACCACGCCAGCCAACCGCTCCGGCGGCAATTCCGCCAGCAGCGTGGCCGTTAATTCGTCTGCCACGAGGATGAAACGCTCAGGCCATTGCCCCATGATTTGCGCGTTGTCGTCGAGGTGGAACAGTAGCCGCTGCCCTAACGCTCGCAGATCGCCCGCGCGCTCACGCAAGTAGGTATCCTGCAAATTGGTGAACTGCGCGGCAAAACGTTCAATGACCAGTTTGACGGCCCACTCAGCAGCATTGCCCGCATCCACTTCCTGAAACAGTTCACGCTTGAGCCGCGCATCATTGAGCAAGTGCGAGTACAAATCGAAAATCGCCGCGCTCTCTTTCTGCGCGCTGGCGCTAAACCGTTTACTGAAACGACGGAATTCCGCCGTTGCCTCTTCCAATGCTTGCGTTAAACGGGAACGCTCACGTTCGCTGTCCAGACTCGATGCAGGGAAAATCTGTTCCAGAGAAGGTTGGGTGCAATCCTGCCAGCCGGGAGCAATCGCCACACCGGGTGCGGCGACCAACGCCTTAACACGCGTCTGACGGTATTGGCCAAAGAGTGTTTTTATCTGCGAAAGGGAAAGGATCGCGGCCATCTGTGTAGCCAGCGTCACCATGAACGATTCTTCGTTTTTATCAAACTGACGATGTTCACGCTGTTGCACGACCAGCACGCCTAGCAGGTGACGACGGTGGATAATAGGCACACCAAGGAAAGAGCGAAAATGTTGCTCTTTCACGGCAGGAATATATTTGAAGCTGGGGTGTGTGCGGGCATCAGCCAGGTTGATAGGCTCAGCGCGTTGCCCAACCAGCCCGACAATGCCTTGCCCAAACGCCAGTGTGACCGTACGCCCACGCGGTTTCTTCAACCCACGCGTCGCCATCAGGTAATAACATTGACGATCGTGATCGGCCAGATAAATGGAACAGACTTCCGTGTCCATCGCCTGGCAGGTCTCATTGACCAGAATGTCCAGCGCATCACTGAGGCGGGCCGTTGCCGCAACGTTTTCGACAATTTCTCGCAAGCGCGTGAGCATAATGTGCCTGAATTACCCTCTTTTCCGCCGAGGACCGGATGGAGTCGCCACCCGCGCCGCAACACTCTCCTGGAGCTGGATCACCGGGCTGATAAATTCTTTCATCACGCGACGATACACGTCCCGCTTAAAAGAGACGACCTGACGTACCGGATACCAGTAACTCACCCAGCGCCAACCATCAAACTCTGGCGTGCCACTGCTCTGCATATTGATATCCGACTCATTACACATTAACTGTAGCAAAAACCATTTCTGCTTTTGGCCGATACAGACCGGTTTTGTATCCCAACGCACCAAACGCTTCGGTAATTTATAGCGTAACCAGTTGCGGGTAGATGCCAACACGCGCACATCCTTTTTTCTTAACCCGACCTCTTCAAACAGTTCGCGGTACATTGCCTGTTCAGCACTTTCACCGGGGTTAATCCCCCCTTGTGGAAACTGCCATGAATGCTGACCATAGCGCCGGGCCCACATCACCTGCCCCTGCCGATTACAAATTACAATACCTACGTTTGGGCGGTAGCCATCATCATCGATCACCGGACTACCTCGATAAACATCAATGCAAAGATAACCTGATTGTTTCACACTCCCGTCAGGTGGTAAACCACTGCTTAGAAAGCATGTGATACTAATAAAATTAAGATAACCCACAGATAAGATCAAAGTTATAAACACATGAAGACTGGAATCCGCAATTTATTCACTTTTTCTGTGGACATCTTTGTGCAGAACCCATGAAGAAGTGAGTAAAACTCATTTTTCATGAAGAAAAAACACTACTGTAAATTAAAAAATAGTGCTTTCTATTCATTAAATTACAAACCATTTTAATTGAAATCACGCCCCCCTATTTTTTGTTCAAATGGCATACGATGCAAGATTGGCGAAAGATCGCACTATGTCGATTTTATCCACAGGCAATACCTCAAAGTCAGGCAATAAATAGGCAAAAACAGCAAAAAGGCGAGGAGTCAAGGCTGTAAATCGAACCAGTAATTCATGTTTATGTGGGTTATCCAAGAAATCTGTGGATAACCTAGTGTAAGATCCTGTTTATTGTCGGTGGCTAGTCGTGCACAGTTTGTGAAACGATGTTAAGTGATCGCCATCACACTGAAAAAAAGTACTACGAATCATGCTATTATTGTTTCTCTCCACAGTCTTATAGGCTGTGTATCGGTATCCTCTATCCATTGTATTTTTTTTGAGCGAAAAAATATCGGACTATACGCTATGAATTCACCCACGGTTCACTCGACTACGCCACCAAATGAGCAGGCTTTGCTGGAACGCGCGCACTCTCTCGCGGGTTATAATCTCGCGGAATTAGCAGACATCGCTCGTCTGCCCCTTCCCGCCAATCTGAAACGGGATAAAGGCTGGATTGGTGTCTTGTTGGAGCGCTTTCTGGGCGCAAGCGCAGGCAGCAAGCCCGAGCAAGATTTCCCTGACATCGGCGTTGAGCTAAAAACTATCCCGATTGATGAACAGGGCAAGCCGCTGGAAACCACCTTCGTCTGTGTCGCACCGTTAACAGGTAACAGCGGTGTGACGTGGGAAAGTAGCCACGTACGGCACAAGCTCGCCAGGGTACTGTGGATTCCGGTAGAAGGCTCGCGACACATTCCACTGGGAGAGCGCCGTATTGGTACACCGCTGATCTGGAGCCCGAATGAAGAGGAAGAGGAACAGTTGCGCTGCGATTGGGAAGAGTTGATGGATCTGATTGTGCTTGGTCAGGTAGAAAACATCACCGCCCGACAGGGTGAAGTGCTACAGCTACGCCCCAAAGCGGCAAATAGCCGGGCATTAACCGAGGCGATTGGCGAGTTTGGCCAACCGATTCTGACCTTACCGCGCGGCTTCTACCTGAAAAAAACCTTTACCGCGCCGCTCCTGGCTCGCCACTTTATGCAGGTTAAGTGACACAAAATTATTCCCTCAAAACGCATTTTTGCCATTATTCCTACGTTATCCCCCGCGCCCCTTTGCTAGACTCACCTTAGGTTTTTGCATTTATTAACGGGTTAATACGATGAAAATACGGATGAAAATGGCAGTTACACTGGCATTATTATTCACCCTTACGGGCTGTTCCAGCGACTACGTGATGGCGACGAAAGAGGGGCAAATGCTCTTAACGCAGGGAAAACCGGTGCTGGATAACGATACCGGGCTGCTCAGTTATACCGATGAACAAGGTAATCAGAAACAAATCAACAGCGCCCAAATTTCCCAAATCGTGCAGCGCTAACCGCAGCTTTAGCCCGATATGTCCTCCATCGGGCAGTGCTTTCCTGCAAAATCCTGCCCAGGGTAACAGAAGAGACTTCCCCACTCGCCACGGCTTGGTTATAGTCGAATTCAGGTGTGTTTTCCCAAATTCATTGGAATCGCAGCAAATCATGCGGAGATGACGGGAAATACATCTGCTATTTTCAGACATAAGGAAGCTGGCAATGCAATATCACCGTATTCCCCATAGTTCTTTAGAAGTGAGCGTGCTGGGTCTTGGTACGATGACCTTTGGCGAACAGAACAGCGAAGCTGACGCTCATGCCCAGTTAGATCACGCCATTGCCGCAGGTGTTAACCTGATTGACACAGCAGAAATGTATGCCGTTCCTCCACGCCCGGAAACGCAGGGGCTAACTGAGCGCTATATCGGTTCCTGGCTGAAATCCCGTGGAGGACGTGAAAAACTGATTGTGGCCAGTAAAGTCTCCGGCCCTGTGCGCGGAAACGATCACAGTATTCGCCCACAACAGGCGCTCGACAGAAAAAATATTCGTGCGGCGCTGGATGCCAGCCTGCAACGCCTGAACACCGACTATATCGATCTCTATCAACTGCATTGGCCACAGCGCCAGACTAATTGCTTCGGCAAATTGAACTATCAATATACCGACGACAAACCGGTCGTGACGCTGCTGGAAACGCTGGAAGCACTAAATGAGCAGGTGCGTGCCGGTAAGATCCGCTACGTTGGCGTTTCCAACGAAACCCCGTGGGGGGTGATGCGTTATCTGCATCTGGCGGAAAAACACGATCTGCCACGCATCGTGTCGATCCAGAATCCCTATAGCCTGCTGAACCGCAGCTTTGAAGTCGGTTTGGCGGAGGTCAGCCAGCATGAAGGGGTTGAACTCCTCGCCTATTCATCGCTGGCATTCGGTACGCTGACGGGGAAATACCTGAATGGTGCGAAACCAGCTAACGCACGTAACACGCTGTTTAGCCGTTTCACCCGCTATACGGGGACTCAGTCTCAGTTAGCCATTGCCGAATATGTCGCGCTGGCGCACAAGCACGGCCTGAATCCAGCGCAGATGGCATTGGCGTTTGTGCGTCAGCAACCGTTCGTCGCCAGTACGCTGCTGGGTGCGACCACGCTGGAACAGTTGCAAATCAACCTCGACAGCCAGAACCTGACGCTGGACGGCGAGATCCTCGATGAGCTAGAAGCGATCCACCGTCGCTTCACGTTCCCAGCACCATAACGCAAGAAACCGGGCATCGCCCGGTTTTCTTTTAATGCGTGTACAGAACGTTGAAGAATTATTTCAGCGTCTGCAACAGATCTTTGCGCTGGTTTTCCAACGATGTGACGCGGCTACATACGTCATTGCCAAAGCGTTGGAACTCCAGTTCCTGATTATTCCACTCGGCCTGAATCGCTTTCTGCAAACCGCCGAGGTTACCCATCATGGCCTGTAACGGGTTACCGCCGCTGGACATCTGTTTCACCCCCATCTCGTTCAGGCTATCCTGCAAAACGCCGCCCATGCTTTGCTGCACGATCTGTTTACCGTCTTGCTCAACCTGTTTAATCGCCTGATGGTGGAACGTCAGGCCATCGCTGCGGTGCTCGATAATACGGTTCATCTGCTGTTTAAGCTGTTTATCCAACGTAGTCAGACGATTGCGCACATTGCTGTCGCTGCCCAGTTCCTGCACGATCACGTTATCCAGCGCGACCCGCGCTTTTTCCAGATGCTGCTGCGCGCCCTGATCGATCCACGGCAACTGCTGGCGTAAATCTGCCTGATAGGCTTTGGCTTTCTGGCGCTGTTCAGCGTTAAGAGTCAGTGGCGTTCCGTTACGGACAATATCGCCCTGTGGGGAAAGCTGTAAATTGCCGCTGGCACCCACGACCTGTACGTGCTGTGGACTAATGATGATGTCGTCCTGCGGATTTACGTTGCACTGGTAGGCCGCCTGCGCGTGCCAGGACAGCAACATCAACACACCCAAAGTCATTTTACGCGACATATTTTCTCCTGAAGAAAACAACGGCAGTAGCGGGAGAGCGGCAATCTACGCCTTGATGAAGAGAATGATGCCTGAGCCAACATCCGCTCAGGCCTTTTTGCTTAGATCAAAGCGTTTACTTAAAAAAACGCTTTGATTTCAATCGACATTACAGCAGGTTTTCCGGCAGATCCCACCAGATATCGAACAGGTCGCTGACTTTCACATCCGTCAGTTTCTGCTCTTCTAACCAGCGGCTAACCAGTTGGCGGTGCTCTTCGGTACAGTGCCCCAGCTTTTGCAGACAGATCAGGCCTTCCCATTGCAGATAGCCGCTGCCTTCAAATGCCAGCCCCTGTGGTTCAATCACGTCATCGACGAACTTATCCATCAGTTGATCGATGTCTTCCACGCTAGTGCCTTCTGGAAAACGGAAGCTGACCGAAAAACCTAATTCCTGAAACTCATCAATGTGAAGTTTTTTACGTAAACGACGGCTACGAGCTTGTGCCATTTTATTTTATCCTCTCAAACATCAGATCCCATACGCCATGCCCCAAACGCTGGCCGCGCGCTTCAAATTTCGTCAGCGGGCGGGACTCCGGCCGCTCAACGTAGTCATTCTTATCGGAAAGGTTGCGATACCCGGCAACAGACGTCATCACTTCGAGCATGTGTTGCGCATAAGGTTCCCAATCTGTTGCCATATGGAACACACCGCCAACCTTTAGTTTGCTCTGTACCTGTTCAACGAAAGGCACCTGGACGATGCGGCGTTTATTATGGCGGGCTTTGTGCCACGGATCGGGGAAGAAAAGTTGCACCATGGACAATGAACCATCGGGGATCATGTTCATCAGCACTTCAATCGCGTCGTGGCACATCACACGCAGATTGTTGATGCCCGCCTCCTGTGCGGAAGCGAGGCACGCTCCTACGCCTGGAAGGTGAACTTCAATACCGAGGAAATTCTGCTCGGGATGCTGTGCCGCCATTGTCACCAGCGAGGCGCCCATCCCAAAGCCGATCTCCAACACCACTGGCGCGTCACGACCAAATAATGATTTAAAATCAACCGGCTCGGTCTGATATTCCACGCCCATCACCGGCCAGTAGTTATCCAGCGCCAGTTGTTGCCCATTGGTCAAACGCCCCTGACGGCGAACAAAACTGCGGATACGACGCATCGGGCGTCCGTTTTCATCAAATTCCGGTGAAATGACGTTGTTAATCATAAAGAGTGCTTACTTGCTGTCCGATTTCGTTAAGGAAACGCGCATTATGCAAGGATACCGTGGTTTAGCAAGCCCACCGCCTCGGAAAGTTCCGGTTTACAGCACATTCACTCTGTGCTGGAATCGCTGTCAAACTTTTTACCTGTCGGATAGTGATCCCATTTTATGATGCAAGCGCAGCAGTTCGCCCACCAGGTGCTGAACTGGTATCAACGCTATGGCCGTAAAACCTTGCCGTGGCAGCTTGAGAAAACGCCCTATAAAGTATGGCTATCCGAGGTGATGTTGCAACAAACGCAGGTCACCACGGTTATTCCCTATTTCCAACGCTTTATGGAACGTTTTCCAAACGTGGGCGCGCTGGCGGCAGCACCGCTGGATGAAGTGCTCCATCTATGGACCGGGCTGGGGTACTACGCCCGTGCGCGCAATCTGCATAAAGCAGCACAAACCATCGTGGCACACCACGGCGGCGAATTCCCCACCACCTTTGATGAAGTGGCAGCGCTGCCAGGCGTTGGGCGTTCTACCGCCGGAGCCGTACTGTCGCTCTCTCTCGGCCAGCATTACCCGATTCTCGACGGCAACGTGAAGCGCGTGCTGGCACGCTGCTACGCTGTTGACGGCTGGCCAGGTAAGAAAGAAGTCGAGAAGAAACTGTGGACGCGGAGTGAAGACGTCACGCCAGCCGAAGGCGTCAGCCAGTTTAATCAGGCCATGATGGATCTCGGCGCAATGGTTTGCACCCGCAGTCGCCCCAAGTGCGAGCTATGCCCACTGAGCACGGGCTGTGTGGCCTACGCCAACCACAGTTGGGCACAATACCCCGGAAAGAAACCGAAGCAGACGCTGCCGGAAAAAACCGGCTGGTTCTTGCTAATGCAACAGGGTTCTCAGGTCTGGCTGCAACAGCGCCCCGCGGTGGGGCTGTGGGGCGGGCTATTTTGCTTCCCACAGTTTAGCGAACGGCAGGAATTGGAACTCTGGCTGCAACAACGTGGTCTGAATCCTGATGGATTGCAACAGCTTGTCGCGTTCCGCCACACATTTAGCCATTTTCATCTGGATATCGTTCCGCTCTGGCTGGACGTATCGCAGATCAATCGTTCACAAAACAGGTCCTGCATGGATGACGGTGCAGGTCTCTGGTATAACTTAGCGCAGCCGCCGTCTGTCGGACTGGCCGCCCCGGTAGAACGTCTGCTGAGGGAGCTGGCTCACCCGCAGTCAACACATTTGAATGCCTGCGCCATTGATGAGGAAGAAGCATGAGCAGAACGATTTTTTGTACCTTTTTACAACGCGACGCCGACGGGCAGGATTTCCAGCTCTACCCCGGCGATCTGGGCAAGCGCATCTATAACGAAATTTCTAAAGAAGCCTGGGCGCAGTGGCAAACCAAGCAAACCATGCTGATCAACGAAAAAAAACTCAGCATGATGAATGTTGACGATCGTAAGTTACTGGAACAGGAAATGATCAAGTTCCTGTTTGAAGGGAAGGACGTTCACATCGAAGGCTATACGCCTCCGAGCCACTAAGATGGCGGGCTTTCGGCCCGCTAACGTCCCTATTCCGACACGGCTTGTTATATGAAGAAAATGTTAGCGCTGCTGGTGATTGCACCACTGCTGGTTTCCTGTTCAGGAAACAAAGGGAATGCCGACAACGAAGAGTTTATCAAGGACACCAACGCCTTCGATATTTTGATGGGGCAATTTGCCCACAACATTGAAAATATCTGGGGCATGAATGAAGTACTGATCGCAGGCCCAAAAGACTACGTTAAATACACCGATCAATACCAAACACGTAGCCACATCAACTTTGATGCCGGTTCAATCACTATCGAAACCATTGCGGCGACCAATTCCGTTGCCAGCCTGCGCCAGGCGATCATTACCACCCTGCTGATGGGCGATGACGCCACGAACACTGACCTGTATTCCGATGCTAACGACATTCAGATCAGCCGCGAACCGCTGCTGTACGGACAGGTGCTGGATAACACCGGACAACCGATCCGCTGGGAAGGGCGCGCCGCTAGCTTCGCGGATTATCTGCTCCAGAACCGCCTACAAAAACGCACCTCCGGCCTGCATGTGATCTGGTCGGTCACGATCCAGCTTGTGCCGAACCACCTGGATAAGCGTGCGCATAAATACCTGCCGCTGGTGCGTAAAGCTTCTGAGCGTTACGGCATTGAAGAGTCGCTGATTCTGGCGATTATGCAGACAGAATCCAGCTTCAACCCTTACGCCGTCAGCCGTTCCGACGCATTGGGCTTGATGCAGGTGGTACAACACAGCGCCGGGCGCGATGTCTTCAAGATGAAAGGGAAATGGGGCCAGCCGAGCCGTAGCTACCTGTTCGATCCAGAACAGAACATCGATGCAGGCACCGCCTACCTGTCGATTCTGAAGAACAGCTATCTGGCAGGGATTGAAAACCCGACGTCGAAACGCTACGCCGTCATCACCGCGTATAACGGTGGCGCAGGCAGCGTATTACGCGTCTTCTCCAGCGATAAGGATCGCGCTGTCAGCATTATCAACAACATGTCGCCGAGCGATGTCTACCAAACGCTGACGACGAAGCACCCGTCTGGTGAATCACGCCGCTACCTGTACAAAGTGAACACGGCACAGAAAAATTACCGCCGCTAATTTATGTGCGCCCCAGCACGCCGCGCGACCGGGTTAACTCCGGCTGCGCGGCTTTATCAGGTAAACATTTCTCCGCGATCCCCTTACCGTTGATTGCCGCGATTCTGCTGGTTATTTTTTCCGCGTCCAAATTCTGGACATGCAAAATAAAGAGAGTTGGAATTAGCGAAAATTACAAGCATGTACTTCTACTACAATATGTGCGCTTGGTTCATAAAAATGAACCGTAAATACGGTCTCACCTGCCGTTAATGCGACTACGTTGACAACAATATTAATTCATAATCACGCTACTAATAACAAATTAAATTATTAAAATGTAATTATAAAAACATGCCTCATGTATGCATCGTAAAAAGACCATAGTGGCGACAAACAAAATCATGCGGTAAAATCGCTACCGAAATTATTCACCGAAATATTATTCATATCGTTAAACAAGGAAGTTGTTATGGAAAACACGGCAGAGAAGCAATACTCAAAAAAATGGCAAACCCGCTTCGCATTTTTTGATGCGTTTGGCGGGCCTTCCTCGCCCGCTTATAAAGCAGCATTCAAGAATCTCACGTTTTTAAAGCGGATTTTAATTCAGGGCAACTTTATTGCTTTCTTATTTGGCCCAATTTACTTCTTTGTACTTGGCTTATGGCGAAAAAATCTGACGCTATTAGGCATCGTTATTTCTATTAGCTTTATTATTTCTTTTATTGAAGTCGTGGTTGATGCCACACTGCCTAAATATATGGACACCCCTATCGGCCTTGTTTTTAGCTCTCTTTGGTCACTCACTGTTAACTACGCCTACTACCTACAAGAAACCCGAAACAGCAAAAGCTGGAACCCGTTTGAAGGAATGCGCTAACCCTTCCCACAAGAAACTACGGCCAGCATAAGCTGGCCGTATTCCCTGATATTGGCGCAAAATTTACCCACCTCTCCACTTGGGCATCGGCAGGTAGAGAACCCAAAAAGTCTGTTATCGCTTAATTTTTTTGAATTGTTGTGTCGTGGCCGTTAACGCGGTTTCTGTCGGCAACCGCTCCATCGAGCTGGCACCGTAAAAACCATCGCACTGCGGGCAATGATCCATAATAAACTGTGCATCCTGCGGTGTTGAAATCGGCCCACCGTGACACAGCACAATCACGTCCTTACGAATGGCTTTTGCCGCATCCGCCCAGTGATTAATCAACGGAACGCAATCCGCCAGATTCAGCGCCGTTTCCGCGCCAATGTTGCCGCCAGTGGTTAACCCCATGTGCGGCACAATAATATCCGCCCCCGCTTTCGTCATCGCGACCGCATCCGGCGCGCTGAACACATAAGGCGTGGTCAGCATGCCTTTTTCATGCGCCAGACGGATCATGTCCACTTCCAGCGCATACCCCATGCCAGTTTCTTCCAGATTGGCGCGGAAATTACCGTCAATCAGACCCACGGTTGGGAAGTTCTGCACGCCGGAGAAACCCAGCGCTTTAAGATCATCCAGAAACTTATCAAACTGACAAAAAGGATCGGTCCCGTTTACACCTGCCAACACTGGCGTATGCTTCACAACCGGCAGCACCTCTTTCGCCATATCCACGACAATCTCATTCGCATTGCCGTAAGCGAGCAAGCCAGCCAGCGAACCTCTCCCCGCCATGCGATAGCGCCCGGAGTTGTAAATTACAATCAGATCGATACCGCCCGCTTCTTCACATCTTGCGGAAAGCCCCGTTCCCGCCCCGCCGCCGATAATCGGTTCGCGGCGGGCAATCATTGCGCGGAATTTTGCCAGCAGTTCCTGGCGATTCATGCCTGACATCATGGCTCCCTTCTTATTTCACTAAAGCCCGGAACGCATCAACAGCGGCATGGGCAAATAACGGATCGTTAATATGGAAAGGCAGACGAATAATCTGTCGTCTTGCCGTTTGTTGCACCACGCTCTCCAGCGTGCTGATAAACGCCGCACGCGCGTCAGGGTGCCAGAATGCCTGATCCGGCGCATCCAGTGCGGAGAAACCGTCTTCCGGGATCAGGAAACGAACTTCCCCCTCGCAGCGGTTCAGCTTCTCCCCCATCCAGCGCGCCATCGCGACATTTTCATCTATGGTGGTGCGCATTAACGTGACCTGCGCATTGTGGTTATAGAACAGACGATGCGCGTATTTCTCCGGTACGCTGGCGGGTGCGCCAAAATTCACCATGTCCAGCGCACCGCAGGACGCCACATAAGGCACCTGCGTTTTGGCTATCACGTCAAAGCGTTCCGGCCCACAGGCCAGCACGCCATCAAACAGTAAATCGCACACTTCCGTCGTGGTGAGATCGAGTACGCCGGCGAGCAAATGGCTATCCACCAGCTTTTCCATCGCTTTCCCACCGCTGCCCGTCGCGTGAAAAACCAGACAATCAAACTCCGCTTCCAGCAAGTTACTGGCTTCCTGAATACAGGGCGTCGTTACGCCAAACATGGTCAGGCCAATCGCAGGCTTATCTTTGTGGTGTTCCTGAACATGAAATTTCACAGCGCCAGCGATCTGGTGCGCGGCGTTGCCGAGAACCTGACGAGAAATGCGGTTCAGACCTGCGACATCGGTAACGGAATACATCATGCTGATATCGCTGGCACCGATGTAACCGGAAATATCGCCGGAGGCCATCGTCGAAACCATCAGCTTCGGCATCCCAATCGGTAAAGCCTGCATCACAGGCGTAATCAGTGCCGTACCGCCGGAACCGCCAAGGCCGATCAGCCCGGCAATATCATTGCGGGACAGCATGAAGTGCTCAAATGCAACCGCCATGGCGCTAATCGCCTGTCCTCTGTCGTGGCAAAACACCGCCGATGCGCCCTGCGGGTGGTAAGACGCCACCGTTTCTGCGCTGATATCAGTAGTATTCAACATCCGTACATCCGTTGACGGTGCCGTTGACAGATCGACAGTGACGGTTTTCAGGCCAGTCGCTGCAATCAAATCACGGACATAACTCTGTTCTTTTCCTTTAGTATCCGCTGTACTGGCAATATAAACGCTGCCAACTTCACTTCTCACTTGGTATCCCTCCCACCATTAGTGAAACAATTAACAGTTTGATATAAAAGTAATTATATAAAAACAAAAACTGAAAGAGATTACTTTATCGCCATAATGAGACTTAAGTATCACAAAGACAAATCATTAAATACCCAAACGAGACAAAAGTCTCAAAATGCCATGTATCGCATTACATCAACAGTAAGAAAGCTTGACGTGGCACAAGAATCACTCAATTTGCTATAGTTCAGGCGACAACGCCGTGCTGCCCGATAGCTTCCGGCCCGAAAATTCAATGAGGTCTATGTGATTGAACGGGATGAAAAACTGACATCAACACGGGCGAAAACCCGTCGTTTACTGATTGATACCGCCATGAATATGTTCGATCAAGGCATATTCCCTTCTATTACCGATGTTGCCGCTGCGGCTCAGCTTTCGCGCGCGACGGCCTATCGCTATTTTCCGACACAAAGCGCGTTAGTCTCCGCCGTGGTCGGCGAAAGTCTTGGCCCGATTCTGGCGTGGCACCCGACTCAGCCGGATGCCAGCGAACGCGTTGCCGAACTGCTGCGTTTTGCCTACCCCAGGATGCTGGAGCACGAAGGTGCATTGCGTGCGGCGCTGCATCTGTCACTGCAACAATGGGCCGATCGCCGTTCTAACCGCCTTCATACAGATTCCCTGACGCGCGGTAACCGTAAACGCCTGCTCAAAATTGCCACTGAACCGCTGGAAGGGAAAATCACACCGGAAGCACAACAGCGGGTGATTTATGCCTTGTCGCTCATTTACGGTTCCGAGGTTTTTCTGGTGTTGAAGGATATCTGGCATCTGGAGGAAGAGAGCATTCAGGATGTCACACAGTGGGTTGCCAAAGCCATTTTACGGCAGGCAGAGGAAGACGCCGCGCAGGCCGATGCACCGAAAGCCTAACGATCGCAAGAATGCGCTATTCCACCCCAGTCAGGTTCGCACCACTGGGGCAACATCCGCCCCGTTTAAAACGATATATCCCCACACGCTTTCACTTTTTGACACACCTTCCCTTCATCCATTTTTGCCACAGCCTCCAGGAAAAGGTAGCATCTCTGCCGCTGTTTTCTGCCATGCGACTTACCACACTCAACGCACCATAAAAAACGCCGGGAGCGTTTTTCAACGTTACGTAGCAACGGCCCGAAGGGTGGCAGACAGGGATGTCCGACATAAAAAATGTCACAGGCGAAAACATAGTCATTTGAATGAAAAAAATAATAGCGAACGCGTCACCACGGGATGCGTGACAGACAGGAAAACACCGAGTAAATGACACAACATTCCTCAACCAATCGCGAGCATCATGCCGACGGACAGCAGTTTCAGGAAAAGGGTTATCACCAAAGCATCGGCAATCGCCACGTACAGATGATCGCGATTGGCGGCTCTATCGGTACGGGTTTGTTTCTTGGCGCAGGCGCTCGTCTGCAAATGGCAGGGCCAGCGCTAGCGCTGGTCTATCTGGTATGCGGTATTTTCTCTTTTTTCATCCTGCGTGCGCTGGGTGAACTGATTGTTCATCGCCCCACCAGCGGGAGCTTCGTGTCCTATTCGCGCGAGTTTCTCGGTGAAAAAGCCTCCTACGTCGCAGGCTGGATGTACTTCCTCAACTGGGCGATGACCGGGATTGTCGACATCACCGCCGTCGCGCTCTACATGCATTACTGGGGTACGTTTGCCGATGTCCCCCAGTGGCTATTCGCGCTGGGCGCACTGTCCATCGTCACGCTGATGAACCTGATCGGTGTGAAGTGGTTTGCCGAAATGGAGTTCTGGTTCGCACTGATTAAAGTCGCGGCTATCGCCATTTTTCTGGTGGTCGGCACCGTCTACCTCGGCACCGGCAGCCCGCTGGACGGCAACACGCCCGGCCTGCATCTGATTACCGATAACGGCGGCCTGTTCCCACACGGTATTCTGACTGCGCTGGTGCTGGTTCAGGGAGTGATATTTGCCTTTGCGGGGATTGAGATCATCGGGACAACGGCGGGAGAGTGCAAAGATCCGCAGAAGGTGCTACCGAAGGCGATTAATAGCGTCATCTGGCGTATCGGCCTGTTCTACGTCGGCTCAGTCGCGCTGCTGGTTTGTCTGCTGCCATGGAACGCCTATCAGGCCGGACAAAGCCCGTTCGTGACCTTCTTCAGCAAGCTGGGCGTTCCCTATATCGGGACGATTATGAATATCGTAGTGCTGTCAGCCGCGCTGTCCAGCCTGAACTCCGGTCTGTATTCGACGGGACGCATCCTGCGCTCGCTGTCGCTGGGTGGTTCGGCACCCACCTTCCTGTCGAAAATGAGCGGCCAGTCCGTGCCCTATACCGGTATTTTGGTCACGGTCGGCATCCATATTATCGGCGTGGTACTGAACTACGTAGTGCCGTCGCAGGTGTTTGAGATCGTCCTGAATATCGCCTCGCTCGGCATTATCTGCTCGTGGGCATTCATCATTCTGTGCCAGATGCAGTTGCGTAAAGCGATTCGTCAAGGGAAAGCCAAACCGGTGGCGTTCAGAATGCCCGGTGCGCCCGTGACATCATGGCTGACGCTGGCTTTTCTGGTGAGCGTGTTGGGGCTGATGGCGTTTGATTACCCGAACGGCACCTGGACGGTTGCGACGGTTCCGGTGCTGGCAATCCTCTTGATTATCGGCTGGCGCGGGCTGAAAAAGCAGCGTGAAGCGGTGAAACTCGCCAACCAGCAGGAATCCAGCCTGCGTTAAGACAGAAAATATTCAGGCTCGTTTCCGAGCCTGAATATTTTAACCGTCGCTACGCTTCTACCACGTAACCATACAACCGCTTACTGCCATCGTCTTCCGCGACGCTATAGACGCCCTGTAATTCCGGGGAAAAACCGGGCAGCAGGTTAATCCCCGCTTCCAGCGCCAGAAAATAGCGCTGTACCGCCCCGCCCCAGGTTTCTCCCGGCACCACACACAGCACGCCCGGCGGATACGGTAATGCGCCTTCTGCCGCGATACGCCCTTTTGCTTCAGCAATCGGAACCAGCTCGATATTCCCGCGCACAAATTCCCTGTTGGCATCCTGCGGCAGCATCACTACCGATGGAAACTCGGTTTTGCGGAACATCGCTTTTTGCAGATCTTTCACGTTGTGCTGCGCGTAAAAATCATGCATTTCCTGACACAGCCGACGCAACCGGTAACCGCGATAACGCTCTTTGTATTTCTGATACAGGCTAGGCAGCACTTCGCTCAGCGGCGCATCGCGCGCAATCAGCGTTTCGAAATGCACCAGCGCATTCACCAGTTCCTGCATTTTGGCAGCATCTTCCGCTGGCGTTAGCAGGAATAGGATCGAGTTCATGTCGCATTTTTCAGGGATGATACCGTGCTCGCGCAGGTAGTTGGCCAGGATCGTCGCCGGAATACCAAATTCGGTATAATCGCCGCTAATCGCATCAATACCCGGCGTGGTCAGCAGTAACTTGCAAGGATCGATAAAATACTGATCTTCCGCATACCCTTCAAACGCGTGCCATTTCTCACCCGGCTCAAAGTTGAAGAAGCGCACGTCCTGCGCGATGGTTTCCGTATCGTGATCCTGCCAAAGCGCCCCGCCCACCGTCACAGGCACAAACGGTTTGATGAGCGAACAGCGCGTCAGCAGTTGTTTACGCGCCTCAATGCCCAGCTTCACACAGTCCATCCACATCCGACGCCCACTGGCCCCTTCGTGCATTTTGGCATTGATATCCAACGCGGCGAACAGCGGGTAAAACGGGCTGGTCGATGCATGCAGCATAAAGGCATTATTCAGTTGCTTATGATTGCAGAAACGGCGCTGACCTTTGATGTGCGTGTCTTTTTTATGAATCTGCGAAGTCTGGGAGAAGCCCGCCTGCTGCTTATGCACCGACTGAGTGACGAAAATGCCCGGATCGTTCTCGTTCAGATCCAGCAGCAGCGGCGAGCACTGCTCCATCATCGGGATAAACTGCTCGTAACCCACCCAGGCCGAGTCAAACAGAATGTAATCACACAGGTGCCCAATGCTATCGACCACCTGACGCGCGTTATAAATCGTGCCGTCATAGGTGCCAAGCTGGATGACGGCCAGACGAAACGGACGCGGCTCTTTGGCACGTTCCGGCGCGACTTCCGCGATCAGCTTGCGCAGGTAGGCTTCATCAAAACAGTGTGCATCCACACCGCCGATAAAACCGAACGGATTGCGCACCGTTTCCAGATAGACGGGCGTTGCCCCCGCCTGAATCAGCGCACCGTGATGGTTGGATTTATGGTTGTTACGGTCAAACAGCACCAGATCGCCGCGCGCCAGCAGCGCGTTCGTCACCACTTTGTTCGCGGAAGAGGTGCCGTTCAACACGAAATAGGTTTTATCGGCGTTAAACACGCGTGCCGCGTGCTTCTGCGCCTTCTTCGCCGCGCCTTCGTGGATCAGCAAATCGCCCAGTTTGACATCCGCGTTACAGATGTCCGAACGAAACACGTTCTCGCCGTAAAATTCAAAAAACTGACGCCCCGCCGGGTGCTTGCGGAAGAACTGACCGCCCTGATGCCCCGGGCAGGCAAACGTCGTGTTTTTCATGTTGACGTACTTGGTCAACGTATCGAAAAACGGCGGCAATAGCGTATCCTGATAGGCTTTCGCCGCACGCTCCAGCACGCTCGCATGTTCGCCGTCGTCATCAAGAATCAGCCATTCACTGCCCGCAGGCAGAACATCGGACTCTTTATCTTCATCAGGCTCTTCGACAAACGCCGGAATGCTAAAGCCCGTGTGCTGCAATATCGACAAAATGCCGCTACGGGCTTCCTCAATTGAAACCACGACCGCCGCCACATCGGTAAAGTCAGTCTGGCTCAACGCGACAATCTCGCGCGTAGTGATTAAACGGGTGGCAACCGCTGCATTCGCCGCAATTTTTAACTGTTTCATGTAACCAAACCCAAACGGTTAAGGGTAAGTGTACGTGCCTGGAAGACACCGTTCAGGGATAACAATCCCGACCAATCACAATGCCAATCAATAACGACAAGCGCATGATCCCTACAGCTAAACTGTAGGCTAAGAATGGAAAAACTGGAGCCAGCACCATCCGATAGACATCAGTAAAAGCAGAGCCGTACTCTATTTTTACTCATGCCTAACAGTGAGCGAACGAACGCCTCACCGCATGGTGAAGGAGGATAATCGACGGGAAGAAAAGCAAACGGCGCAGGGGTAAGAAGAAACGCGCAGTGACGTCATCAACGAGCTGGCGCAAGCGTGCTGCACCATGAGCAATGAATCTGACATATCGGCGATCCTCTTTTAGCTATACGCTAGCTACGCGTCTAACTATGCTTAAAGGGACGTTCAGGTGAACGAGACGTTAAAAAACCGCGCAATAGTGGCATTATTTTTCATCAAATTCAACAATTCAGGCAGTACTCAACGCGGTAAAAAGTGCAACGAGCCATGCGATGCATAATAAATGAAAAAAACGTGGCCGCACTAAGTGTGCTGAAAGGATCGCCAGAAACTGACCAGCAAATAATACAATTGCCTGAAAATAGCGCAGGCGCTCCGCTTTGTGACAGAAACCCGTTGACGCCACGCGGCCAATACGGTTTAATGCGCCCCGTTGCCCGGATAGCTCAGTCGGTAGAGCAGAGGATTGAAAATCCTCGTGTCCTTGGTTCGATTCCGAGTCCGGGCACCATATTTTTGTTTTGGGACGTCCCTATGCGTCCGGGAACATAGAAAAATCAGTGAGTTGATGAAAATCTGGAGTACCTCAAGGTACTACCAGATTTTTTGACATCCGTAGTTTTTGGGGGCTTAATTGGGGGCCTGTCGGTTCGATAAACTACGGAGCCCCCACCATGCCTCTGACTGATACCGCCATACGCAACGCCAAGCCGCTCGATAAACCTTACAAACTCAGCGACGCGCAGGGTCTGTACCTGCTGATTAAACCTAACGGTTCCAAGCTCTGGCATCTTAAGTACCGCTTCGGCGGCAAGGAGAAAAAGCTGGCGTTTGGCGCTTACCCGACTGTCTCGCTTGCCAGTGCTCGTAAACTGCGTGAAAAAGCCCGGACTATTCTCAGCGCAGGGAACGATCCCGGCGTAAAAAAACAGCACGACAAACAGGCGAAGAAAAACGGCAATACCTTTGAAGCCGTCGCCCGTCAGTGGGTGGGCGCCAACATTCGCTGGAGTGAGGCACACGCCGCCAAAGTCCTGCGTTCACTGGAACTGCACGTTTTCCCGCTCATCGGCAATGTCCTTGTCACCGACCTGAAAACCGCCAACCTGCTGATCCCGCTGCGGGTAGCGGAGAAAAAAGGTTGTCTGGAAACGGCTGCACGGATACAGCAACGCACGACGGTCATCATGCGTTACGCCGTACAGGAAGGACTGATTGCCAGCAATCCGGCCAATGACCTCTGCGGTGCGATCACCCCGCCGCCGAAAAACCATTACCCTGCCCTACCGCTGGAAAAGTTGCCGGAACTGCTGGAAAGGATAGAAGGCTATTCAGGCAGACTGCTAACAAGGTTGGCGGTACAGCTTAATTTGCTGATCTTTATCCGCTCCAGTGAATTGCGTTTTGCCCGTTGGACGGAGATCGATCTGGATAACGCCATGTGGACACTTCCCGCACAGCGGGAGCCCATAGCTGGCGTGCGCCACTCAGAGCGTGGCGCAAAAATGAAAACGCCGCATCTGGTGCCGCTGTCAAAACAGGCGGTAACGGTACTGAAGCAGCTAAAACTGTTGTCCGGCAACGGGGATTTACTTTTCCCCGGCGATCACGATGCCCGTAAGCCAATGAGTGAGAACACCATCAACAAGGCACTGCGCACGATGGGCTATGACACACAGGTGGATATCTGCGGACATGGCTTTCGCACGATAGCATGTAGCGCGTTGATTGAATCAGGTCGCTGGTCAAAAGATGCTGTGGAGCGGCAGATGAGCCATCAGGAGCGCAATCACGTCCGTGCCGCCTATATTCACAAAGCGGAACACCTCGACGAACGGACTCAGATGATGCAATGGTGGTCAGATTATCTCGATGCCTGCCAGCATCAATTCATCCCGGCTTATCGCTTTGAGAAGTCGATTAAGGTTGCCTGAGCCAGACTGATACACCGATGGAATAAGTCGCTTCTAATCGAACAGAGGCGGCTTATCTTGTTTCTCTACGCCGCTGTTGTATCAGGGCTGAGGCGGAGCGCAGCAAAGCGAGCACCGAACATCCCTGATAAAACAGCGGATTTTTCACCATCGCAATTACCCGTGTTTACAGGGACAAACGATATGACAGGCCGCGCTTGTATGGCTTTTTAATGGATGCGAACAGCAGCAATTAAAAAGTGGCGTAAGGCGAGTAAATTCCATTTCGTAGAAATGGCTAATTTGCGTCGCCCGAACCCACCCGCGAGCGTTTCCCCCAAGGGAAACCGAGCTGGCCGGGGGGAGCCGAATAAATTTTGCCGCCCCAGCGAGCAAAAAGACGCGCCCACGCGTCGGTTTATTTGGGGGGCTTGCCCCGCACACCGTCGCCGCTAAGTCTCCGGCCACAAGCCGGTAGCGAGGCGCGACCAACCCATTTAAAGCCGTGTTTCCTGTTATTTCGCACCGAGCTTGCGAGAAAGAGAAATAACAGGCTAAAACGCGCGTCTTAAAGGGGTTGGTCGCGCGTAGCGCGCGACGGTGTGCCGCCGTCGACCCTGGGGGTTTTGGCGTGGCGTCCAGCCGCGACGTTACCCCCATGCGACAGGCAATAAGGGCGTCCAGCCCGTATGAACTGGCGCACGCCGTTTTGTGCCGGGAAATATATTTTCCGGAACAGGGCTGCATTGCTGCCACTGCATTCGCCTCACACTCTCGCCGCATACATTCGCCCCATACCATAGGGCGAAGTAATGAGGCGAGAGCATGGGGCGAACAACAAAAGTAAACTGTCGCGCTTCGCTTGCCTTCTCCCGAACCGTTACCGACCTAGTTCGATAACGGTTCGGGATATCCTGTTTTACTTTAACGATCTTCTGATTTGCGGTAACGGGAAGGCCAGATTTCCGCAGGTGAAACCCCCAGCGCTTCCGCAATCAGCCTTTCCCCTTTCGGCCAGTGTTTTGTTAACGCGTTTGCCAGCGTGGAAGACGCTAACCCCGCTTCTCGGGAAACGGCTGCCAATGTTGTTCCCTTCTTTCTTAACCCGGCGATGATATCTGCCGGGTGCCAATCATTTTTATTCATATCTCTAACTCCGCTCTATAACCGATCCAATTATCCCATTTTGGGATAATTGGATAAATGGCTGATATTCGATTTTGGGATATCAATCAAGGTTAACGAGATGGCATCAATTTATTCAGAAGAATATCAATGTGTTATAAAAACGCTCCGCGAAACCAGAATCAAAAAAGGCATAAGCCAGCAAAGTCTGGCCAAATCGCTGGGTCGCCCACAGTCATTTATTGCTAAAGTAGAAAATGGTGAACGCAGACTTGATGTTGTGGAATTTGCCTATATTGCGCACCTTCTATCAGTAGACATGACTACAGTTTTAAATAAAATAATTAATAAAAAACAATTATTTAACTGTATTACTTGACAAAACAAAGACATATAAATCCCGTTTTGGGATAAAGCAGTTTGTCATTGATAGTCAATTCGGTCTCTCTAACGGAATTGATAAGATGGCGTCCATTTACTCCGATGAATATCAACGTGTTATCAAGTCACTGCGTAAAGCACGTATAGCGAAAGGAATCACACAGGAAAATCTGGCTCAAGCACTTGATCGGCCTCAGTCGTTTATTGCCAAAGTTGAGAATGGAGAAAGAAGGTTGGATGTTGTGGAATTTATCCATATCGCACGTTTACTCTCGCTTGATCCTGCAAAGATCATTGCCAAGCTTCCGGTGAAATATAATCCCTTGAGCTAAGGAAATTGTTTTTCCGGAAGTTCAAAATTGGACATACTCAACTAAATCGGTAGATTAAACATGCAGTAGTTCTTAAGCACTACCTCATTATTAGAAATGTGCAATAATTTCACCATAATTCAATAATTTCGCTTGAATTTTAGAATAAAAAAGACAAATAAAAATCATATACCACCAATGTATATTTTCAGAAAATAAAGCCTAGCATCTGATTTTCATAGCCCGATTAAAGATACTGTAATTGGTGAGAGATTAAGAAATTTTTCAGACCGAAAACATCACGCAATATAGAATAAAAATAATCACTACAGAAATACAACTCCATTATATGGAATCAGACAAATTAATAGATTAAAACATCCTTATACTTTATTAATTCTATAGAGTTATTTTTATCCATAGAGAAAATATAAACTGGCCCTGTATATCCCACTACATTTAATATTAATTTATGGAAAAGATTTAGACATTGCAGAGTTTTATTTCTTTTTTCTTGTTGTTGAAGGAAATCAAGACTTTTCACCTGAGGATGCGCTGCATCATTACGTATGTCAGACCAGATTTTTTATCACCAACATCAATTACACCCTCTGTGATTAAAACGTCAAGAGCCTTAGATACCGTAATATTTTTCCAGTATGAAACACTACTTATTAGGCGTTGTTTATGATTTTCTGAAACGTTTATTTCTTTAATAAATGATTTTATTTTTTCAATATCTGAAATTAATTTATTATCTATTCTGTTTTTTTTGAATGCGGGGATATAAATATCATTCAGTATTCCTTCAATTGCGACAGAAAGAACTAACTCAGTTATTGAATTCTTTGTTTGAAATCCATACCATACCTGAACCCATTGACTATATATACTATTAAAATAATCACGTTTTTTTTGATGAACTTCATGAATTTTCTTGAAAAGCTCATAACTATGCTCAACTTCATATTTTTTACCCATATCATTTATAACTTGTTCTGGGATTGGGTTTGAAGAACGTTTATGTGTATTCTGATTATTAATACTTTTTATCGTTGAGACAATCTTATCATCTTTATTTTTTATCACTACATACGGTTGTGGAAAAACACCTCCTGAAAACCCAACATAAAAATTTATACAATCATATAAATCATCGGGATCAAAATTACCAGTAACTCTAACCATACGAAATTTTTCTTCATTATTTATTCTTACTTTAAATTCATTTAATTCGATAAATGTTTCATTCCAAGAATAGCTCTCAGACTCAGTGGAGCTTGATGTTTTTCTATTTGAAATATTAGCAGGGATGTGTAATGATTCTGCGAATTCATAATACAAATAATCATCACGTGAATCAGATAATCTATTTTCTACAAACGTAATAAAAGGGAGTTTTGTATATAGTATATGAGTAGAATTACAATCAAATATATTTAATTCAATAGAAAACCCTTCGGCCGTAAATTTCATTCCCTCTAATGAGATAAATTCAGCAAATAGCTTCTCTAATGGATTAAGGCTATCACTAGGGTATTTTTGTAAAAAACCATTTTTTATGGTATATTGCGATTTTGTACAAATAAATTCCAAATATAATGTTCCATATTTATTCTGTCTAATAACACCATGTCCAGAGAGCTCAAGCCCATCAGGAATATTCTGCCAAATCCTAACCGATAAGCAATGAAGTTCTAATTTTGAATTAAGAATAGAATCAATAGTTTTACGATTTAAATAAGTACTCATTTCATAGAACCTTACTTATCAGGATAAATATATATCAGCTACTTAGATTCAAACAGCACTATACCCCTGCTTTGGGTCATTCTTATACTGCGGAAAAGCCAGCTTCAGTTCCCCTTGCTCCACTAACGGTTTTAGGTACTGCTGACGCAGCGCATTAGGATTACGACTAAGGATCTGTCCCAGCGCAGCAACAGAAATATACTGCCCCTGACACACATTCAGGATAACACTCTTCATCAGCGCTTTATCCCCCAGACGCAACTTTTCACGCGGAACCGCAGCTAAAGTAAACAACGAATCCCGGAAAGCCTCGGTGAGGTTGCCAACATCATCAATATAGGGTCTTTCGATAAAGCGGTTAAGCAAACGGCCATACTCATCCCTGGACGCGGGTTGATCGTACTCGGCGTTATATGTAGAGCTTTCCTCGTTATGTGTGGAGCTCTGCTCGTTATATGTGGAGTTACCCTCGTTATGTGTGGACCTCTGCTCGTTATATGCGGAGTTACCCTCGTTATGTGTGGAGCTCACAACCGCACCTAACGAGAAAACCTCATCCGGTGTCATGACCGATACGCCGGGCAAGGTGTAATATTTGCTTTTCTGCTCCCCCTCTGAGACCAGAAAACCTTTACTTTCCAATCGGGGAAGCGTCAGCGTGACTTCGCGGGAGTGCCGTGTTGTTAACTGGCAGGCTCGTTCATGGTTGACCCATCCTTCAATCGCCACCGTTGCAACAATCACCTGTTCAAAATCATCAAGCAGATCGAAGGCCTCGCCAAATCGTTGATGCAGGTCATCCAGAACATGCTGCGGGATCAGGCTAGCGGTAGAAAGCTCTAATAGCGTCTGTGCAGGAAACATTTTTTCCCAAAGTTTGGGGGTTCTCCAGTTAGCCGATTTCCAGCCGCTGAAAATCTTTGGCATCCCTGAACCTGCTTTCTCACCCAGACCAATAAGCAAAAACATCTGGTGTAGTAACCTGTTACGGCAATCACTGACACCACCCGCAATCACATCTTCCAACGGCAGACGCATAAAGCCAGGATTGCGAAAACCAAACATATCGGGACGTTTGACGATCAAAATAGAAACTCGGTCGGTAAAATCAGCATGGACCAGCGTGTTGACCAGCGCTTCGCGCAGCGCAATATGTACTGGCGTATCCGTTCTGCGCTGACCCTCTTCAAGAGTAAACGGGATTTTCAGATCGGCGACCAGCTTTTGGTATACCTTGCGATAAAAATCAAACAGGTTTCCTGACCATGTCCCGTCCGGACATACCCGATCCACCCAACGTAGCTCCGTTTTGGCCTCGGGGCGTTCCTGATAATCCACCATATAGTTAGGCGCAGCGGCAATAATCGCATCCCATTTACCAAACATGAGAACCCCAGCCAGCGTAATTCCCTCTTTTCCAGTTTCTCTGTCTTTACGCCATCCACCAACCATTTTAAATAGTTCAAACGGCTCGCAGGCCAGATAAGGATGCTGCGGATTATTTGCCGAAAGCAAATTGCGGTAAACTTTCAGACTGTCCAGATCGATATCGTCCTGAAAGGTGTAGTGTTCAGAAAGCACTTCATTATCACGGCTGTCGTGGATCTGCTCTGCAAGCATCCGTTTGACGGTGATATCATCACAAAGGCGATCGCCTTCGTGTAGACGTTGATACGTGTTACCAAATGGGGACTTTTTCAGGTGAACCGGCTTTTGTTTGCGCATCGCCTGTGGAATATGGATCGCCAGAACGTCCGTTCCCTGCAAAGAGATCTGTTGCACATCGTTTTCTGATCTCAGCACATTCGCACTGACCCGATCGCGATCGTTTAACTGATTAAACAGATCGGTCTTAATCTTTTCGGGATCAACAATGCCAACTGGTGTAAATTTTCCAGCCTGTTCTTTTACACCTAGAACTACCCAACCGCCCCGACCATTCGCCATTGCGGAATAGGTGGGCCAGAAGTCTTTCGGTAACTCGCCTTTGCCATCTTTCCCCCCTGCCAGCTTGAACTCTACCTGTTCCGATTCGACAAGGGTTTGCAGATCTATAATGTCTTTTATTTGCAAAGGCATAGAGATTTCTCTGGCTGAAAAATGTTCGGCTATATCATACCGCATCTGCCGAATATCCGGTAGGTTGTAAGAGATAAGACAAAATTCAGATCATAGAACGTCTATCAAGAAGGTTGCGGTTTTCATTAAAGGTTTTTAATGCTACAAGACTTTTAACAATGAGTGTCAATTCATCAATCTGGGGTACCAGCAAGTCCGATAATGCGATAAAAGGGCGTGATTTCTAAGACTATGATGTGGTGGTTTGAAAATTTCCAAATTTGCCTATCTAAAGACGAATATTTGGCAAAAATTTAAACCAACCGATTGTAACTTTCTCTCACTAAAGCAAAGAAGGTAGATACCGGAAGCAACTTGCACTCAGGGAATCTAATCAGGCTATGCTGATTAGATATCTCAATCATCAAATTTGCATATTTCAAAAATATTAAAAAAATATAATTTAAAACAAACAATTACTTAACTTAGTCGCAAATATTATCTCAAAACCTTCAATATCATATCTCAATGAAAGCTAATCAAAATCCCGCGACTGAAGGTAAGACTGAGTTTTTACTCTTAAACTATACACGGTTCAATCCACATATAACGAAGCCCCATTCGTACAATGACGTTTTTTCGCGACAACCATCACAAAAACAAAGCGATTTTTTATGGGGGCTTTCATGGGGGCGCAGCTTGATCGTTTTTCCAACAAAAACAATAATAAACAGCAAGTTAATCGTGAGTATGATTCCGAGTCCGGCACCACCTTTCCTTTTTTATGCCTCCTTATCAATTTCTATGTGTATGTAATTCAATAAGTTGGCGTAAAAATCTTTTCCGATGCGTTTTGATTTATCCCTTCGTATCGGGGAATTTGTGGGTCAGATTGCGGGTCATTCAGTTCGATGAACGGGAGTGACCCTCACATGTTAACTGACAGCAAAGTCCGATCCGCGAAACCTCTCGCAAAATCTTATAAGCTCACCGACTCGCAAGGCCTGTACCTCACGATATCCACCAGCGGCGCTAAGCTATGGTATTTCCGCTATCGCTTCGGCGGTAAGGAAAACCGTCTGGCTTTTGGTCCCTACCCGCAAACTACACTGGCGGAAGCCCGTGAAAAACGCGATGCGGCGCGTAAGCTGCTGGCATCCGGCATCAGCCCTTCTCAGCTTCGCAAAACGAACAACCCCGCCGTTGATGAATCCCGCACCTTTCAGTATGTCGCTCAGACGTGGCACACCAGTAGCCTGAAACTCTGGTCAGACGCACACGCCGATAAAATACTTACCTGCCTGAAACGCTACGTGTTCCCTACGATTGGCGCGATGGATATCACAAAGGTTGAAACCCGCCATCTGGCACAGTTGGTTAAGGCAATTGACGACAAAGGCGTGCATGACGTCGCCGGACGGGTACGCCAGCATCTGACCAAAATCATGCGTCACGCCGTCCAGCAGGGCGTCATCAAATATAATCCGGCTTACGATTTGGATGGCGTCGTGACCCCGGTGGCGACCCAACATCACCCCGCCCTGCCACTAAAACGCTTACCTGAACTGCTGGAGAAAATGGAAAACTACAAAGGTCGGATGCTGACCCGTCTGGCGCTGGAGCTGAATCTGCACGTTTTTCTGCGCTCCAGTGAACTCCGTTTTGCCCGCTGGGATGAATTCAACCTGAAAGCGCATATCTGGAGCGTGCCCGCCCAGCGCGAGGCGGTAAACGGCGTGCGGTTCTCAGAGCGTGGCGCAAAAATGAAGGATGAGCATCTGGTGCCGCTGTCACGGCAGGCGGTCGCCTTGCTGAAACAGATTCAGGCAATTTCCGGCGAATCGGTCTTCGTTTTTCCCGGCGCACATACGCTAAACAAGCCGATGAGTGAAAACACCATCAACAAGGCACTGCGCGTGATTGGCTATGACACCAAAAGCGAGGTATGCGGCCACGGTTTCAGAACCATGGCCTGTAGCGCCCTGAACGAGTCCGGACGCTGGTCAAAGGATGCCATTGAGCGGCAGATGAGTCACAAAGAGCGCAACGGCGTGCGGGCGGCCTACGTGCATAAAGCGGAGCATCTGGAAGCCAGAATCGAAATGATGCAATGGTGGTCGGATTATATGGACGTCAACCGCGAGGGCTACGTCGCGCCTTATATTTATGCGCGGAGTCATTCGGCTGGCTAACGCGCTGCGCTTGTTGGCTCCTGACGGGCTTTCTATGTGATAGAAAACCCGTCAGGAGCGTTGTCGTAAAACCATTCGAGCATTCTGCCAAATGTTTCTTACACGTTAGGATTTGCTATATCACTGGCTCAAATCACCGTTCAGCCTTTTGGTTCAATACCGCGCGTCTGGAGTTCCTTACGAAGAACACGCTTGATCCACGTAGCCAATGTCTTGTCGCCATCCTTATGGGCTTGTTCTTCTAATTGCGCACGAAACTCGTGGGACAGTCGAATTTGATACTGGTCTGTTTTTGTTTTTTCACTTGACATTGTAATTACAAATTCCATAGCATGGTATAGTTGTAATTACACCGCAATTACATGGTGTTTTGCAACAGTAAAGAGCGAAGCCCGGCAGTGCTAGGAACACTAACCGGGCTTCTGACCACAACATTATGAGGACTAATGCTATGGCTGACACCGATAGTAACACGGGCGCGTCTTATCAATCACTGCCGGATTATGAGAACCATTACTCCGCCATGAGTGCCGCGCTGGCTCGTCTGGACTTTTCAAACATGGACAATGACGAACTCTCGCGGGTCACAGAATATTGCGCCGAAACACAAGCCGGGCTTTGCCATTGCCTGAATTTCATTGGCGATGCGCTGATTACCTTTGCCGATAATGACGTGTGCGAATCGACGCCAGAAAGCTTGTGCCAGTTGGGACATGGGTTAACCGCAATCAGTTTACTCATCCCTGCCCTTACCGATATGCACAAACGCGCACATTCACTCACCGCCAGATAGCCATCTGAATATGTTCTGCCTGATTAAAGCTCTGCCGTTGTTGACTCACGGTCAGGGCTTTTTTGCTTTCATGGCTCAATAACAATAACTCTTCCCATCCGATATTGAGTTGTTTGCAGGCAACACCGCCCTTTCCCGATAGCCTTCCCTACTGGCTGATTCCAGCGGGGTAGAAACATGCCTGCACGTTTTATTTTTGCAACGCTGACCGCGCTCAACAGGCCATTAAGCCACGACACAGGACGCGACGGGGTTAGGCGGTTGAATGCCTGCGCCTCTCGGGCATTCAACCGTGGCGTGAGGCGAGTAAATTCAATTTCGCAGAAATGGCTAATTTGCGTCGCCCGAACCCACCCGCGAGCGTTTCCCCCAGGGGAAACCGAGCAGGCCGGGGGGAGCCGAATAAATTTTGCCGCCCCAGCGAGCAAAAAGACGCGCCCACGCGTCGGTTTATTTGGGGGGCTTCAGCCCCGCACACCGTCGCCGCTAAGTCTCCGGCCACAAGCCGGTAGCGAGGCGCGACTACCCACTTTGAAGGCGTTTTCCCATTTTTTCGCTGACCGGAACGGGCAAAAGAAAAAGTGGGCTAAAAACGGCGTCTCAAAGGGGGTAGTCGCGCGTAGCGCGCGACGGTGTGCCGCCGTTGACATTGGGGGTTTTGGCGTGGCGTCCAGCCGCGACATTACCCCCATGCGACAGGCAATAAGGGCGTCCAGCCCGCATGCACTGACGCACGCCGTTTTGTGCCGGGAAATGTATTTTCCGGCACATGGTTGCAAAGCTGCTACCTCTTTATCCCCACAAGATCGCCTCATGACGTCGACTCATGCCAGTACCCCAAGGTATGCGCCCATGTAATGAGGCGATAAAGCCGAAAGAGCGAACACCCCAGTAAAATGCGAAGGAGGAACCATGCTGATTTCTGATTACCGTGAACGCCGGGCACGTAGTCACGAAAAAATGCGACTTCTGCTCACCTTTCTGAAAGAAGAAACCTACAGCGACTTTAAAACCCTGATGCTGCTTTTTGATTATAAAAATCACAAGCCGCTTTATCTGTTGCTGGCAAAAGCCATCGACATGGGATTGGTCCAAAAGCATGAAATAAACACCAGAATGGTGAAAATCTCTCTGTGGGGGATCACCAATGACGGATTAGCCGTTGTCGTCACGCCAGATGATGACGGTTTTCCTGCACGCTTTGAGCCTGCAAAAATCACCGGCTGGACGCTGGAGCATCACCTTGATAACCAGCTCGCCCGGCTTATTCTGGAAAAGAAAGGCGCTTATGGGTGGATTAGCGGCGCTTGTTCAACGTACCGTAGCCGCTATCAGGTCAAACATCGCCCAGATGGGGTGATCACACTCCCGAACGGAACGGTCATCGCAATTGAAACCGAGCGTCGCCTGAAAACCAAAGCCCGCTACCAGTCGATTATCACCAACCATTTACTGGCGCGTACTCAAAATCACTGGATGTACGTTTTCTACATCGTGCCGGATCCACAGAAAAAACGGGCTATCGAACTGCTGTTCAATAACATCAAACACGTCATCGTGAATCATCAGCGCATCAGGCTGGAAGCAAAGCACCGCCATGTTTTTCGGGTTTATACGGTTGAGGAACTTAAACGGTTAGCATTAAATTTTGACTAATTGCTGAACAACAACGCGGAGTATATACTCAAAGTATGCACACGAGAGGAGCACTATAATGAAACACCGCGTCAGCGTTACCGTGGACAAAGACAATTATCAGGTTCTGAGTGCTGCCGGAGTCAATATTTCCGGACTGGTGAATGACGCCATTGGTAAAGAAGCCCGCCGCATCAGGGCTGAGGAGTGGAAAAAGGAAAACCGCGAAGGGATGGAAGAAGTCGCCCGATTTATCGCGCAGAATGGCTCCTTTGCGGATGAAAACAGGAACTGGTGATCATGCAATTTATTGTTTATCAATACAAACGAGCCAGTCACTACAAAATGTTTGTCGATGTGCAAAGCGATATTGTCGAGACACCCAAGCGGCGTATGGTCATTCCGATTATCGAAGCACATCATCTCTCTGAGAAAGTGAATAAAACGCTGTTCCCGCTGATCCGCATCGACAGCGAAGACTATCGGCTGATGACGACGGAGCTATCGAGCGTTCCTGTTGAGGTGATTGGAGAGGCTATCGCGGATCTTGGCGACTACGCGGATGAGATCAAGGATGCTATCAATCTTATGTTTTGGGGGATTTGATTGAGATTCGGAGTGTTGGTGTCAAGCCTTACTAATAGAACTATCCACAGCATCAGTGTGTTGAAAAATTTCTAAAAGTGAATAGTTCAGTTTATTGGGACACTGACGCCTTATAAAAATTAACCATTTGAATAAAAATAAATTTTAAAGATGAGGTAAGATTTTAAATACATGTAGTATACAAAAAAACATAATCTGAAAAAAAATAGCTTTAAGACCTATCTTATTTCTGGTAAAAAAACACTGTGGGAAGAACACCTCACTTGATGAAAAAGGAAGCGCTAAAGCAAGAAGATCTGTCCTTAAGTCTAGGACGACCGAAAGGTCTTTCTGGGTGCACTCTGGCGAGCCATGCGAAAGCTAGACCACGGAGTACAGTACACAGTTGGAAAAAGTTAGTGAAGGTTGGGTGGACTTTATACTCTTGCGTTGCTTCCTTCGGATTCAACTGCCCTTCCTGGCCGTGAGGACGCTAACTTTTATCTAAGAAGGTTCAGATGCCAAAACATTTCTCCTTTAAAAACACCTTCACCCCCATTCAAAGAAAAGAAAGCTTAATTGCCTTACTGGGTATAAAAGATATAGCTAAATTCGAAAGCCTGATTACGGATGGTGTAGAAAAAGCATATTACATTAAGCCACCTATTGAAAAAAAGAACGGTGGTCATAGAATTGTATACGCGCCAAATCGGATGTTGAAGTCAATACTCAGAAAAATAAATAATAAAATATTTAGTCAAGTTAACTTCCCTGACTATCTATATGGTTCCATTCCAGATAAAGAAAGCCCACGAGATTATATCTTATGTGCTCAACAACACTGTAAGTCCAAGATTTTAATTAAATTAGACATTGAAAACTTCTTTCCAACAATGAAGGATAGGTTCGTTTATAAGATATTTAAAGAACTCTTTCGATTTTCTGATGAAGTATCCAGCATCCTCACAAAGCTAACTACTTATGAGGGATTTGTCCCTCAAGGTGCCCCAACAAGTACTTATTTAGCAAATTTATATTTTTACGACTGTGAACCAAGTAAAGTTAGATATCTTCGTGGTCTTGGATTTAGGTATACTCGCTTAATTGATGATATAACCATATCTCGTATAAAAAAAGAAGGTGATTGGAAGTTTGTAGAGTCGATTATTTCAGAATTCATTAATAAAAAGGAATTAACAGTAAACGAAGAAAAAACAAAATTACTGTCAGCCGATTCGCCGCAATCTTTCAAAGTTCATGGGTTATGTATAGAAGATACAACTCCACGATTTACTAAAATTGAAAGATCAAATATCAGAACGCAAGTTTATCAAGTTGTAAAAACTGGTTATGGCCATGATAAAATCAGGATGCAACTAAGTTATCATAAAAAATATTTCTCTGTAAAGGGTAAAATAACCAAGCTCAAACGCGTCAACTGCCCTGATTATCCACTTTTGAAAAAATTACTAAAGAAGCATTGTGACCCTCTGCCTGAACACAAAGAAATTAAAAGGATCAATCGCGTAATATCGAACTTATCCAAAGATCATACTAATTTTGGTCATACTGAAAGATATAAAAGTCGATATTTTCAGGTTGTTTTTCGGCTAGATATATTAAAAAAACTATATCCAATTGAGGCAAGCGAGTTTAGATCGCGATTGAGGCAAATAGGTCCTATAAAAAATGAAAATTAAAAAGCCATTAATAGATATAATATCATACATTATCATAATAATTGTTACGCTTTGTTTTTTACTAATGATTACTTCTGCAATAATCGTATATATAGATATCATTAGAACAAAAAATTTGTCATTTTGTTTTTCTGAAAAATGCATTGTAGATGCGCAGAAAATATTCAAAACACCAATAACATTTTTAAAACAATCCCTAACACTAATACCTGTATTTGTATTTTTTATAGGGCTATATAATTATAAACTCGCAATTATAAACTCAAAAAACAATAATATATTGAATAAGGAAAGAGATTTTTATACTTACTTGAAAGAAAATTCGAATGTTCAGGAAGACCTAATAAAAACACTTAATAAAAAGAAACTTTTTAACTCACTCTTTGATGAACAATTGAATTTCAAGCCAGATGCCAAAGAAAAAATAGATTCTTATTTTAAAATTCGCAAACTTACTGGATTACTAGATTCTCTTACTGAAAACAAAAAAGAAAACTATAAGAAAAACCTTATTGCAACATTAATATATTTTGGTTTTAATATTGATGAAGAGTTAAACATAGAGCGTTTAGATGAAATCACTCACAATATATGCCTACTACTTATAGAAATCATTGATATTTGGTTCAGTATTAATTTATCAAAAGATTGAATTATAATAATCAAGGTCGAACACAGTGAAGCTATATTTTGAACTATATAATTTACTGTGTTTGATATGATAGCATCAATTTCAAATTGATAGACTCCCCACCAAATCCCCCAACGTCACCATAAGCATCATCGGATCTATCGGTGAAGGCTCAAATCCCACACGCAGGTAAAATTCTCTCGCTTCATCAGACAGTGCATGAACCAACATCCCGCGAATACCGATAGTATCAGCGACCTGAATCACCCGCAGCCCAGCATCCCGTACCAACGCCCGGCCAACCCCCTGACCATGCAATGATGTATCCACCGCCAGACGACCCAGCACCACGACCGGGATCGGATCGGGCATATTGCGGCGAAAACGTCCGGGAGCGGCATTCGTTGCTACGGCACTGGAAGCCAATGAGTAATACGCCAACACTTTTGAATCATCGCAACTGACGAAAGTTCGGGATGCGCCAGTGACCTGATTTTTCATCGCCCGTTGTTTCAGCCAGTTGTCCATAGACTCCACGCTGCAACAGAATGAGGATAGTACATGTTCGGCGCGGAGTGGCTCAGGAGCGGAGATCATTTTTTCTGTTCCCACGGTGCAGGCGTTTGCATGGTTTTGCGCAGCGCGGCGTTTGGTGCGGGAGCCTGATCCAAACGAGCAAGAAATTCCTGATAAGCATCAGGATCTGCCATGATGATACGCTGATCGATCAACGCTTCTTCTGCGGCAGCACGCGCAGCCTCAAGGACAAAATCAGTGCGATTTTTCCCTCTGGCCTTCGCTGCACGATCGATCAGATCGCGTTCAGCGGGCTTGATGCGTAAATTCAATGTTTCGCGTTTAACAGAAACGCTGTTCGTCGCTGGCATGATGTTATCCTTGAGTATACTCTCTGGATATTAATCATACAGCAACCGTAACGCTAATGTCATTACGATTTATCGACATCATAGGGAATCGAACCGAAGGAACGAACCGGACATTTCTTTATCGTATGCATCCCATCATCCTGATCTATCTATGAAAATACGGGTCAACCTACGGGTCTTGACAACTGTAGTGATTAAAATTTATTCTATATTTCAACTTAATAGAAAGCTGAATGATCCCGAGTCCGGCACCACCTTTCCTTTTTTATGCCTCCTTATCAATCCCTATGTTGTTGTGATTCAATAAGTTGGCGTAAAAATCTTTTCCGATGCGTTTTGATTTATCCCTTCGTGTCGCGATCCTGAAATTCAACATCTCCCGGCTATTCGCTGTAAACAACGTAACTTAGCGGAACTGAACGCTAAAAATCCGGCTAAGTTTACGGCAGCTCTAAACAAACTTGTGGCGGTGTTGGAGTAAAATTTTTAGCCTTGCTATATATACAGCTCTAACGATCAATATGAATGATGCACCATACGATAAATACGGCACATCAACTATTCCGCTGTTCGATAAAGATCCTTTCGACACTGATGACAATAATGAACTCTATACCCTGATATACCCCGCCACAAATAGCTATCTATGCGATTAGAACCACAGTAATAGCAACGAGTCCCTGTATTTGTTTTTGTCTGAGGATAAATTATCCAATATTTTTCCAATTCCAGATAATTTTGACGCCACTCCCTATCATCAACTCGGATAAGAAAATACCAAAATAGCCACAAAGGTCCCCAGAAAGGGAGAGACAGTAGATATATCAAACGACGATAGTTTTGAGGGATGCGCCGAAACTGAATGCCAATCCAATAACCAACCCTTTCCCGGTGACTGTCATGATCGTGCTTACCAGACATCCTTTTCATATGCATTTCCTCGCAGGTTGTGCAACACGAAGATATTACCAAAGAAGATGTTCCAAGAAACGTCGCAGGGATCTCTTTTGTCAGTAACGACTTTGCTACCGTAGGCGTTGAAGTCGCACCTTATGGATTGGGATCGTCAATTCTTGCTCAGTTATAAACAAAATAACCCTGACTGATCGCTGTATCGCTATCCTAATGGTTGCACGCTAGTGGCTCTGGCATAACCTCTTTGTGCCATCGATTTGTCCGAAAAAATGGCCCCTGAAAGAGAAATGACAGGGGCATTAACCGGTTACAGATAAACCCGCAGGTATTCCGCCAGACACAGAATCGCCATCGCCTGACCGTACGGCATAGAGGTCAGCGCGATATTGCGGTAGAAATCCAGATCGTTGCCCATCGCGGTGCCGAATGATACCTGCGTCAGTTCACCGTTCTGATTGACGTGATTAATCACGCCGCGAATCGCTTTCTCCGCGACTTCCGCGTAGCTTGGATCAACATAGCGCTTGCGTACCGCTTTCAAAATCCCGTAGGCAAAACCAGCGGTTGCCGAGCTTTCAAGGTACGAATTGGGATCATCGATCAGCGTATGCCACAGGCCACTGTCATCCTGATATTTCGCCAGTGCCTCAATCTGGCTTTCCAGCACCTGCAAGAGGAAGCGCCGTGTCGCGTTGTGTTCCGGCAGATCCAGCAGCTCGATAAATTCAGGAATCACAATCGTCAGCCAGCTATTGCCACGCGCCCAGCGTGCTTTGGCATAGTTGTGCTGCCCTTCAAACGTCCAACCGTGGAACCACAGGCCGCTTTCACGATCCATCAGATATTGCACATGCAGCAGGAACTGATATGTCGCTTCTTCCACAAATTCTGGCCGGTTTAACAACTTGCCGATTTTCGCCAGCGGCAGCACGCTCATCATCAGCGTGTCGTCCCACAACTGCTGGTGGTTTTCGTTGTTATAAACAATGTGCTGCAAGCCGTGCTTGTTCGTGCGCGGCATTTCATACATCACCCACTCCGCCCAGCGCTCCAGATACGGCAGCCAACGGGCGTCGCCCGTTTCTTCATAGCGATACGCCAGCGTCAGGAACGGGCATACCGTGTTGACATTTTTCGTCGGCGTGCCTTCAGCCAGGCGTTCAGTAAACCAGTCGTCAATGATAGCGCGCATCTGCTCGTCGCCCGTTTGCTGGTAATACTGATAAATGCCGTACAGCCCAATGCCGTGCGTCCATTCCCATCCCGCCCAGCCTTTGGTATCAATCACCCGACCATCATCCAGCCGTAACAAGAATTCACCGGTTTTATCCTCGATATTCACCAGATTGTCGGTGATACGGCAAATCAGCGACTTCAGATCCTCACGGGAAATGAAACGTTCCGGCTGACGTAAAAGTGGGCTATGTTTTACACTGAATACGGTCATAGTCATTCATCCAATTGAGTTATCAGTTAACAGTTCAATACAGTTACGGCTGCGTGGCGTGCGCGACCGGTTTACCGCCTTTATGGCGGTTCAGGTAGCCGATATTGTTGTTGCCCCATAGCGATTCATACGGCATACCCGCCAGCATTTCGACTGTGGCCCGCGCCTGTGGCGTAATTTTCTCCGGCACAGGCCGCCCGGCTTCACGCATTTTCAGCGTCTCCTCCCGCAGTACGCTGTGCGTTTGCAGATTGAGTTTAAAGCGCAGGGACACCAGGAAGCCCAGCGCCAACACGCCCACCGTACCCACGCTCAAAATCATCAAAATCGTGTGGCTGACGCCCGGTGCCTGTACGCTTTGCCCGGACACAAAGCCGGATAGCTGCAACACCACGCCCACCAGCATCACGGCACCGGCCTGAGAGGCTTTACGGGTCAGCGTCATAATCCCGGCAAAGATCCCTTCGCGACGCTGGGCGGTGATCACCTCATCCACATCAGCGATGTAGGTGTAGGTATTCCACGGCACGTAGTTGATCCCACCGCGCCCAATTCCCGCCAGCGCGGAGATCAACAGCAGCAGAGAGAACGTATCATGCAGGCCGCTGTACCACAGAACGGCATAGGAGAGCGCACTCACGCCAAACAGGCACACCACCAAACGGTAAGACGGTGCCGGCCCAAAGCGAATACATAGCGGGATCATGCCGATCACCGCAATGAATTGCAGGATCGCCATCGTTCCCATCAGATTAGAGGCCATCGTCGGGCTTTGCATCAGCACAAAGACCACGTAGTAGGTAAACACGGCGTTAAACACATCCTGCGCAATATATCCCCCCAGATACATACCGAGATGTTGGCGGAAAATGCGAATACGCAGCGTTGAGGTCAGTTCGACGTTAAGACGTTTCAGGCTTTGCCCTAACGTCAGAGACTGGCGCTCTTTCTCCGCTCGTCGCGAGGCTTCCGACATCTGATCGCGTGGCCGCTCCCAGGTAAAGCAATAGACCAGCGTCAGAACCAGCGCACAGATAATGGAGAACACCAGACTCGAATAGAAGAAGGACACCGCATTGTCTTTGCCAAAGTAGCCCAGCAGAATGCCCGGCAGGAACGCGGCCAAAATGGCAGAAAGCTGCGCCAGCGCGATACGTGCGCCGGAGAACTTGGTTTTCTGTTTGAAATCGTCGGTCATTTCCGGCACCAGCGTTTCATACGGCACCAGCACCATCGTATAGACGATATCGAACAACAGGTACGTCAGCAGGTAGTACCAATAGCCCATCTCCCCCACCCACATGAAGCTGTAGCTGAACACACAGGGAATACCGAGCAAAATAAAGAATTTACGGCGGCCAAAACGTTTGCCCAGCCAGGTTGAACCGAAGTTATCGGTCAGGAAGCCCATCAGCGGGCTGACGACGGCATCGAGTACGCGCGCCATCGCAAAGATAAACGTCGCCTCAATCGGCGTCAGGCCACAAAATGTGGTGTAAAAATAGAGTAACCAGGCAGCCGTCAGCGCCGTTGTACCCGCCCCAAGAAAGTCCCCTGAACCATAGGCTAGATAGTTAGCCAAACCGATCTTACGCGTTTTCATCGCCATCCTTCCCCGAACATTTTTAGTTATGAAGGTGTCACGCTGTTACGTTAGCGCCCGGCGATCGTGAAAACCTTTGCGAGTTTGCCACCACGCGTGCCACGCTGGCAGCACTAGGAAGATTTGTGCGATCTGCTTCAAAGATTTTATAAAAAGCGATTTTAACTGAACGAAACCAGACGTTCGTTTATAGCGATCACAGGATAGAAGAAGGGAAGTCAGCGGGAAGCAAAGCAGCGTCGCAACGGACGCTGCCTCAATATATCAGCGGGGAGATAAAATAGAATCGACCTGCTGCGCGGTTAAATCAAAGCCGTAAAAACGCAGATAAAAATCATGCGTCTCTTTTGCCATATCAATGTGTTGCATCTGCTGTGGATACAGCGTTTTTGCCAACCAAAGGAATTGCAGCGCCTGCTCCGAGGTTTCCCGACACCACCAGAACATGCCCAGCGGATTCGCGTAGACGCGCCCTTGTTTCACCGCACGCAGTTGCTGCCATTGCGCATCCTGACGAATCGCCTTCGCATCCTCAGCCCGCATCGTAATAATCACATCAGGGTCAGCCTGATAAATCTGCTCAAGTGAAACGGGGGCCGTAGTGACACCCGATGGGCTAAACCACGGCTCTGCCACGTTGATCGCGCCGCCCAGATCCATCCAGTCCTGATTCAACGAAGGACGCCCTGATGTCGTTAGCGGATCGCCAACCGCATGGTAAACCTTCACACGCTGCTGTGATGGAATACGTTGAATCACCTCCGTGACTCGTCTGACATTATCCTGATAATAGGCAGCAAAATCCTGCGCCCGATGCGAGGCTTCCGGCCCCAGAATCTCACCGGTAATCAGCGTACGTTCCACCATCGCCGCCAGTGAGTTATAGCGGAGCGGCACAATGGCGATCCCCGCCTTATTCAGCGTTTCGGCCTCAGCAACGGGCACATTTTCCGACACGAAAAACACCTGAGCACGGCGAGAAATCAATGCTTCCGTGTTAATTCCCATGCTTCCGCTTTGGGAAACCAGCGAAGCCTGCGTAATGGATGGCACAAACTGGCGGAACAGCGGCATATCGCGTACGAGCCTGGTCGTCCCGACAATCCGATCGCCATAGCCGAGCATTGCCAGTATCGAGTTTTGCGCATTCCACGAGGTGGCCACCCGTTCAACCGTCGCAGGCACGGTCACAGTCCGATCGCCATAATAGTGGATCGTTCGCTGCGCGGTTTCGGACGTTTCCGCCTGAACCTGATAGACACCAGAGAAGCTCACCGCCAGCAGCATTAGTATATTGAGCAGATACTCGCAATAGCGCGTGGTAAGGGGACGTTTCTGCATCACGCTCACCAGTCAACAGTCAGAGAAGCGCGGATTTCACGCGGGTCGCCAACGAAAGCGTTGGCACCGCCGTTAATGCCATCCGTGCTGCCGGGGAAAATAGAAGCCCAGTAATGCTCATTGGTGACGTTATTGAGTGCAACGCGAAACGCCGCAGGCTTATCGTACAGTTTGAAGCCATATCGCGTACCCAGATCCAGCGTCACATAGCTACCTGCCCAGGCCGTATTGGTATCATTAGCCGCGCGCTTACCGGTGTAATGGAGATTCGCGATATAGACCAGATTAGGTGCAGACGGATGGCTATATTCCGTCAGCAGATTGGCCTGAAACTTCGGTACTCCAACCACCCGCTTATCACGCGTCGCAGCTATTGCGGTGTCTTTCAGCTTCGGATCCAACAACGTCATGCTGCCGTAAAGGTGCAAGCCAGAAAGCACTTCACCATCCGCCATCAACTCCAGACCGGTGTTGACCTGATTACCCTGCTCTTTGAATACGTTATCCGATGCGACATACGCGAAGGGGCGCTCCAGACGGAAAACGGCCGCGTTCAGATTCAGCCCATCCCACTGTGATTTCACCCCAGCCTCATATTGAGTACTACGGTAAGGCTTCAGCGTCTGCCCTTTATTCACCACATCGTCATCCGTTGGCGCGGTGCCGCCCTGCTCCAGCGAATCGGCATAGGCGACATAGGTCATCACGTTAGGCAAGGGTTTGTACATCAGTGACACCGTCGGGCTAGTGCCGGTATCGCGAGTCACTTCACCATCAGAGTCAAAACTGCGTGAGGTAATCCAACTTTGGCTCACGACGCCCATTGCCGACCAGCGATCGTTGAACGTGATGGTATCGCCAGCCGTGATAGCCTGCTGACTAGTACGGCTGGATTTATAACGACCCGATCCCAGATAGAAACGCCCATCGCTAGGATCGGAATAATTACGCGGAGAATCAATGGTGCTACTTCCCAACGGAAAGCGCTTGCTATTCCCCAGGCCGTTATAGATTGTCCACTGATATCCGGTAGTGCTGAAAACCACATCATGAGAAGGTCCATTCGTATCAATATGACCATTCAGTTGTAGCGTATTGCTCAATACTTTAAAACGCCCAGCAGTATAAGGCTGCGTCAGAGAAGAACTCACCGTCCCCTGATTGTTAGTAATAGTATTCGACAGCGAACGCATACCACGATCGGCAGTTTGATAACCTACGCCGCCCGAGGCATACCAGTTATTGTTAAAGTAGTGTTTCAGGCGCGTACTGGCTGTTTTAGTGATGAGATCGAGCCCCGCAAAGCTTTGCCCGTATCCCTGCTTCGTTACATCCGGTGCGCTGGGTAACTGAATCGTCGGCCCATAAGAAAACCCTCCGGCATAGCCCATTTTCCTGAAGCGATACTCGCTGGCGTTCATCTCTAATACCGTATCAGGCGAGAGATTCCAGTCAAAGGCAACACTGGCTAACTGCCGTCTCAGCGTGCTGTTGCTGATACTCCCTTCGCCTTCATCGTGCAGCAGGTTGATGCGGTAACCGAACTGGTTTTCGTCACCCACATGTCCACCGAGATCGGCATGCCCCATCGCGGCACCTTTACCGGAATAGCCCACGGTAAAGCGGTTCAACGTCTGCACGGTGGGTCTTTTTTGTGTGAAGTTAAATTGGCCGGACGGGCTGGCGGGTCCGTACAGTGCGCCCGTCAGGCTGTTAATCACATCCAGTCGCTCCAGCATTTCCACCGGGAACGCGGTGGTGGAAATAATGTTTAATCCATCCAATCGACTGTTCGCCAGCACGTCACCTTGCATACCTCGGCTCTGTGGGCGACCAACGTCAATACCGCCCCGCGCCTGCATCTGGCTGGATGCACTGTATTTCAGGAGATCGTTAACGTTCTTCGCCTGCTGATTGGTAATCATCGATTCCGTCACGGTCGTGGTCGAATACGGCGTGTCCAGTCTTGAGCGTTTACCCAACGGCCCGATCTCCACATCATCGGTCGTCATACCTGCGCCAGCCAGATTCGCATTCGCCTCACGATGCTCAGCCCTAACGACCATCACGTCAGCCACTTTTGCCTTCTCATTGACGCTGCTCGTTGCGGGTTCTGCGCTCAATACCGGTGGAACAACCACCATTAATACGGGTAATAACCACTGTACTTTTTTTCTATTATTTTTTATTGGGGCTTTCATCTGCTATGTCCCTGTTGGTCAATATCATGTCAATTATCGATATGTAATTTTTTATATATCGCTGCGTACTATACAGACACGACAGGAAGAAAATAAGGAAATCGATAGAGGGATTTATTTTATAAGATGTTGAATTTTAAAAATTAAAATATAAAAGCGAGGTGTATAACTGATACCTAAAAGTGGGCATCCGCTATTCAACGAAAGGAAAAGATGAGCGATAAGAGCGTTGTACAGCAACAGCCCGGAGTATGACAAACAAGAATCTCCGGCATAAAAAAATCCAGAAACGTTTTCACGCTTCTGGATTTTTATGGTTAATCGCGTTGGGGTATATCAGACCGTTTTCTCAGCAGCCTGATGACACCAGAAACGCAATTACTGGCCTTTAACTTCTTTCAGACCGTTAAACGGTGCAGCATCACCCAGCGCTTCTTCGATACGAATCAACTGGTTGTATTTAGCAACGCGGTCAGAACGGCTCATAGAACCGGTTTTGATCTGGCCTGCTGCTGTACCGACTGCCAGGTCAGCAATGGTAGCATCTTCCGTTTCGCCTGAACGGTGAGAGATAACCGCCGTGTAGCCAGCATCTTTCGCCATTTTAATCGCCGCCAGCGTTTCAGTCAGAGAACCGATCTGGTTGAATTTGATCAGGATAGAGTTAGCGATGCCTTTATCGATACCTTCTTTCAGGATCTTGGTGTTGGTAACGAACAGATCGTCACCCACCAACTGGATTTTGTCGCCCAGCACTTTAGTCTGGTACGCAAAGCCAGCCCAGTCAGACTCGTCCAGACCGTCTTCGATAGACACGATCGGATACTGTTTGGTCAGATCTTCCAGGAAGTGAGTAAATTCTTCAGAGGTGAACGCTTTGTTGCCTTCGCCCGCCAGAACGTATTTACCGTCTTTGTAGAATTCAGACGCGGCACAGTCCATCGCCAGCGTGATGTCTTTGCCCAGCTCGTAGCCTGCTGCTTTTACCGCTTCGGCGATAACCGCCAGCGCTTCGGCGTTGGAACCCAGGTTTGGCGCATAGCCACCTTCGTCACCAACAGCCGTACCCATACCTTTGGATTTCAGAACTTTCGCCAGAGTGTGGAACACTTCAGAACCCATACGGATGGCTTCTTTCAGGGTTTTCGCGCCAACAGGCTGAATCATGAACTCTTGGATATCAACGTTGTTATCCGCGTGCTCGCCGCCGTTGATGATGTTCATCATTGGCAGTGGCATTGAATATTTGCCTGGGGTGCCGTTCAGTTCAGCGATGTGAGCATACAGTGGCAGACCTTTTGAGGCAGCAGCGGCTTTAGCGGCAGCCAGAGAAACGGCCAGAATGGCGTTAGCACCGAACTTGGATTTGTTGTCAGTCCCATCCAGCTCGATCATGATCTTGTCGATGTTCGCCTGATCTTTCGCGTCTTTACCCAGTACAGCCTGAGCAATAGGGCCGTTAACCGCAGCAACGGCTTTCGTTACGCCTTTGCCCAGAAAACGGGATTTGTCACCGTCACGCAGTTCCAGCGCTTCGCGAGAGCCAGTAGAGGCCCCTGATGGCGCAGCAGCCAGACCAACAAAACCACCTTCCAGATGCACTTCCGCTTCAACAGTTGGGTTTCCGCGTGAGTCAATGATTTCACGGCCGATGACTTTAACAATTTTGGACATTAGATTTTCCTCAGTACAAGTTAAACTAAAACTTTAGATAGAACTAAAACCCTAGACGAGCAACGCGCGATAGCGATCGCGCGTTGCTGTATAACTCTTACTTCACCTGACGCTTCTGGTACGCGCCAGCGGCTTTCACAAAGCCGGCAAACAGGGGATGTCCATCACGCGGCGTTGATGTGAATTCCGGGTGGAATTGACAGGCAACGAACCAGGGATGATCGGGTAACTCAACAATCTCCACCAGTTTGCGGTCGGCGGAAAGACCAGCAACCCGTAATCCCGCCGCTTCAATCTGTTTCAACAGCATGTTGTTAACTTCATAACGATGACGGTGACGCTCAATGATCGTCTGTTCACCATACATCTGACGCACCAGACTGCCTTCGGTCAGGTGGCATTGCTGCCCGCCAACCCGCATGGTGCCGCCCAGATCGCTGGCTTCATCACGGACTTCAACATTGCCGTTCTCATCACGCCATTCCGTAATCAGCGCAACCACCGGGTATTTACAGTCTGGCATAAACTCCGTTGAGTTTGCGCCTTCCATGCCAGCAACGTTACGGGCAAATTCCATTAATGCGACCTGCATCCCGAGGCAAATGCCCAAATAAGGGATCTGGTTCTCACGGGCGTAATTCGCCGCCATGATTTTCCCTTCGACGCCACGGTAGCCAAAACCGCCCGGAATCAGAATCGCGTCTAAATCTTTCAGTACCTCGACACCACGGGTTTCGACATCCTGCGAGTCGATAAGTTTAATATTCACCGTCAGGCGATTCTTCAGGCCACCGTGTTTCAGCGCTTCGATCACGGATTTGTAGGCATCCGGCAGCGCAACATATTTGCCAACCATACCGATAGTCACTTCACCGCCCGGATTGGCTTCTTCATACACAACCTGTTCCCATTCTGACAGGTTTGCTTCAGGGCAGTTCAAGCTGAATCGTTTACAAATATAATCGTCCAGCCCCTGTGATTTCAATAGCGCCGGGATTTTATAAATCGAATCAATATCTTTAAGGGATATTACTGCTTTTTCCGGCACATTACAGAATAAAGCAATTTTTGCACGCTCATTGGCGGGCACCGTGCGGTCGGAACGGCAAATCAGCACGTCAGGCTGAATACCGATAGAAAGCAGTTCTTTAACGGAGTGCTGCGTCGGCTTGGTTTTCACTTCGCCCGCCGCCGCCAGATACGGCACCAGCGTCAGGTGCATAAACAGCGTGTGTTCGCGACCGACCTGAACCGCCATCTGCCGAATCGCTTCAAGGAAGGGCAGAGATTCGATATCACCCACCGTACCGCCGATTTCGACCAGCACCACATCGTGGCCTTCGCCACCTTCAATAATACGTTCTTTAATCGCGTTGGTGATATGCGGGATCACCTGAATGGTCGCGCCCAGATAGTCGCCACGGCGCTCTTTGCGCAGGACATCAGAGTAGATACGGCCAGTGGTGAAGTTGTTGCGGCGCGACATTTTGGTGCGGATGAAACGCTCGTAGTGACCCAAGTCCAGATCGGTTTCGGCACCGTCTTCGGTGACAAACACTTCACCGTGCTGCGTCGGGCTCATCGTGCCCGGATCCACGTTGATGTACGGGTCCAGTTTCATGATGGTAACGTTGAGGCCACGGGCTTCAAGAATAGCCGCCAGAGAGGCTGCGGCAATGCCTTTACCCAGAGAGGAAACGACCCCGCCGGTCACAAAAATATAATTAGTTGTCATGCTGAACCTGAGAGTTTAGGTTTAAAGACGATGGAAGTACCAAGACGGGAAAGTAGTATACCTGAACCTGATGAACGCCACAAATGTTCGTTTTACACCATGTGGCGATCCCAACGCACGCGAAGATGAGACAAAAGCCCAACAGATAACGCCATTAAAAACCTGAAAAAACAACAAAGTAAAATCATAAAAATGGATAAAAAAACCGTTAACCACTAAAAAGTGATTAATGGCTTATTTCCTGTTTTTTCACCTGCTGCCACGCGGCTTCCATTTCCTCCAGCGTTGCCTGTTCCAACGTTTTCCCCGATGCCGTAACGATTTGTTCTACCTCACGAAAACGACGAGTGAACTTACGATTCGCCGCCTGTAACGCACTCTCAGCCTTGTGCCCCAGATGACGAGAGAGATTGACTGTGGCGAACAATAAATCACCAATCTCTTCTCCTAATTTTTCTTCATCGACAACGGCTTGCCGCGCTTCGTGCATAACTTCATCGATCTCTTCATATACTTTGTCGAGCACTGGCCCCAGACTGTCCCAATCGAAGCCAACAGATGCACAACGCTGCTGAATTTTTTGTGCTTTCATCAACGCTGGCAATGCATCAGGAATGTCATCCAACGGCGAGTGGCGCTCTTTCTCTGCCCGCTCCTGCGCTTTGGTCTGTTCCCAGTTTGCCAGCACGGCCTCGCTGTCCGTCAGTGTCATCTCCCCGAAAATATGTGGATGACGGCGCTCCAGCTTGTCGCTGATAGCGTTACATACATCGGAGAAATCGAATAAGCCTTTTTCCTGTGCCATTTGCGCGTAAAACACCACCTGAAACAGCAAATCCCCTAGCTCACCGCGCAGATCGTCAAAATCCTGACGACTGATGGCATCCAGCACTTCGTACGTTTCTTCCAGCGTGTAGGGCGCGATGGTGTCAAAGGTCTGCTTCTTGTCCCACGGGCAGCCATTTTCAGGATCACGCAGGGTTTTCATGATGGCGAGCAGGCGCTCGACGGAGGATTCGTTCATCAAAGATACGGTCATAATATTCCTGAAAAAATTTTTATAAAAATAGCGAAAAATAGTAGCCAAATTTGGCTAAAAAGCGCAAAGACATCACTATTTTCATTTCAACGGCGTAAAAAATTGTGCTGAGATGCGCATGGCCGCCGAGTGAGCCGCATGGATGCGGCGAAAACCTGTGCCGCGTCGGGAACGCGTCACAGGTGGCTCGACAGCGGGCATGTACATCGAAGGAACCGCAACGCGGCACAATTCCCGCCAAAAGCCAGGGTTCTGAGGGATGCGGCATCTGAGCATCCCTCAGTCGGGCGTGGCAATGGTGCCACAAAAAACACTATTGCTAACCACGCACGAAACTTTTCACTACACCCGCATAAAATTTCCAACCAGGTGATGGTGAAACTATCATTTACGCTCCCTGCTGACGCCGCGCGTCGATCACATCCGGTAATTGGTTGAGCTTCGCCAGAATGCGGCTCAGCACTTGCAGGTTATAGATCTCAATATCCATATCAATCGTTGCCAGTTGCTGTTTGGTGTCGCTACGGCTGGCGACGCCCAGTACGTTGACCTTCTCATTCGCCAGAATCGTGGTGATATCCCGCAATAGGCCACTGCGATCGTTGGCAACCACCCTCACTACCAGCGAATAGCCGCTGGAGTAGCTTTCACCCCATACCGCGTCCACAATCCGCTCCGGCGAGCTGGCGCGTAGTTCGTCCAGTTGTTCACAATCCGCACGGTGAATCGAAATCCCCCTTCCGCGCGTGATAAACCCGGTGATCTCATCGCCGGGGATCGGCTGGCAGCAGCGTGCAATGTGGTGCATCAGATTGCCAACGCCTTCAACGACCACGCGGCCATTATCTTTGTTATTACGTACTGGCGGCTGATGCGATTTCTGCGTCAGTTGACGCAGCGCTTCACGATCCAGTTCTTCCGCACTAGGCTGCTTTAACTGCGATTGCAGGAAGTTCACCATCTGGTTCAGACGAACATCACCGCCGCCAATCGCGGCCAGTAATTCATCCAGCGAATTCACGTTGTAACGCGGCAACAACAGTTTTTCCGCCGCTTTCAGGCTGACGCCCAAATGCGCCAGTTCATCATCCAGAATCTGCCGCCCCGCCAGAATATTCTTGTCGCGATCTTGCTTACGGAACCAGTTTTGAATCTTCGAGCGTCCACGACTGGTGGTGATATATCCCAGATTCGGGTTTAGCCAGTCGCGGCTCGGGTTCGGCTGCTTCTGGGTGATAATTTCAATTTGGTCACCCATTTGCAGTTGGTAGGTAAACGGCACAATGCGTCCACCAATTTTTGCTCCGATGCAACGGTGTCCGATATCGCTGTGGATGTTATAAGCAAAGTCGAGCGGCGTAGAGCCGGCTGGGAGATCCACCACGTCGCCTTTTGGTGTAAAGACATAGACACGGTCGTCAAACACCTGGCTGCGAACTTCATCCAGTACGTCGTTCGAATCCGCCACGTCTTCCTGCCAGGCCAGCAGTTTACGCAGCCAGGCAATGCGGCCTTCGTAACCCGCGCGCCCGCCAACGGAGGTGCCCTCTTTATATTTCCAGTGTGCCGCCACGCCCAGTTCGGCATCTTCATGCATCTGACGTGTGCGAATCTGAATTTCGAGCGTCTTCCCGCCCGGCCCTAGCACCACCGTATGAATGGACTGATAGCCGTTCGGCTTAGGGTTCGCGACGTAGTCATCAAATTCGTCCGGCAAATGCCGGTAGTGGGTATGTACGATACCCAATGCGCCATAGCAGTCCTGCAAACGCTCAACGACGATGCGCACCGCACGTACATCGAACAGTTCATCAAACGACAGCGCTTTTTTCTGCATCTTGCGCCAGATGCTGTAGATATGTTTGGGGCGACCGTAGATTTCTGCCTTCACGCCCTCTTCTTTCATCGCATCGCGCAATGTTTTAACAAAATCATCAATATACTGCGCACGGTCGATACGGCGCTCGTGCAGCAGCTTGGCGATTTTTTTATATTCATCAGGATGCAGATAGCGGAAACAAAAATCTTCCAATTCCCACTTCAACTGGCCGATGCCCAGCCGGTTCGCCAGCGGTGCGTAGATATTGGTACACTCTTTAGCCGCCAATACCCGCTCTTCTTCGGGGGCATCCTTCACTTCACGCAGGTGAGCGATACGTTCGGCGAGTTTGATCACCACGCAGCGGAAGTCTTCCACCATCGCCAGCAGCATGCGACGGATGTTATCGACCTGCTCAGAGGCACCCGAATCATGCTGCGTCGCTTTGAGCTGGCGGATTGCATCCATATCGCGCACGCCATGCACCAAATCAACGATGTTTTTCCCAAACGCGGCTTCCAGCGTCGGTTCATCGACCACGTTGGCATTTGCCAGTGGAAACAGCAGCGCCGCGCGCATGCTGTCGTTGTCCATGCTGAGCGTAGACAGGATTTCCACCATTTCAATGCCGCGCCACAGCAGCAGCGGGGCATCAAGGTGATCTTGCGTTTGCTGTTCACAGTAACGCCAGGTTTCGGCTAAACGTTCACATGATTGCTGGCTGGCAATACCCAGCGAAGCAATCCACGCGTCAGGGACAAACTCACCTGCCGTATTCAAATGCGCACTTCTTACCGCAACCATAATTTCTCCCTACGTTACCTTTCACCTTGCAAACAACGCCGAGTCGGCGCTTATCGCGCGCCGGTATCGTGCAAAAACAGTGCCATCGATTCAAGGTGTCCGGTATGTGGAAACATATCCAACATCGCGACATTCGCCAGTCGATAACCCGCAGCCAGTAATACTTTGCTGTCGCGCGCGAGCGTCGTGGCGTTACAGGACACATAGACTACCCGTTCAGGCGCTAATCGGGTTATCTGCTCCATCACGCCTGCCGCGCCCGCGCGTGCAGGATCAAGTAATATTTTATCAAAACCCTGTGCCGCCCACGGCTGCCGGGTGACGTCATCTTCAAGATTTTGGTGAAAAAATGTGACATTGGACAACGCATTGCGCCGGGCATTCTCTCGTCCTTTTTCGACCAACGCCGTTACCCCTTCAACGCCAACGACGCTGGCGGCACGCTGTGCCAATGGCAGCGTGAAGTTACCCATGCCGCAAAACAGATCTAATATTCTATCCTGTGGTTGCACATCCAACCACGCCAGCGCCTGCGCAACCATCTGCTGGTTCACCGCGTCATTGACCTGAATAAAATCACGCGGGCTAAATGCCAGCGTCAGCCCGGCGACGTGATAAACCGGCTCTTCACCGTACAGGCATGTCAGCGAGTCAGCATCCGGTGCCAGATAGACCGAGACACGATGCTGCTGGGCAAAATCACGCAGCACTTGTTCATCCGATGAATGCAGTGGATCGAGGTGTCGCAGCACCAGCAGTGGACCATTCTCCGCCTGCACCAGCTCCACATGGCCCAGACGCTTCACCGCTTTTAACCGGCTCAGACAGTCGCGCAGCGGTTGCAGCAGCGCTTCAAGCTCGGGACGCAAAACCGGGCAAGCGGTAATATCCACCAGATCGTGGGAATTTGGCTGCCGATAGCCCATCAATAGCCGCTGCTCTTTCGCCTGAAAGTATAGCGCAAGCCGCGCGCGCCTCCGATAAGCATAAGGTGTGCCAGCAATCAGCCCCGCCTCAGGCAGTTCAGTCCCCGTTTCCCGCGTCATCAAGCGCATTAATGCCGCCGTTTTACTGCTTTGTTGCAGTGTGATTTCCGCGTGCTGCTGCTGGCAGCCGCCACAGCGGGTAAAATGCGGGCACCGCGGTTCAACACGCTGCGGGCTGTGCGTCAGAAGGCGTTTCAGTTTTGCATGTGAAAACTGGCGTTTCTCTTCCGTCAGTTGAATCTCCGCCTGCTCTCCCGGCAGAACGCCCGAAACAAACACCGTCTTGCCTTCGTGACGCGCCACTCCCTGCCCAAACGGATCGAGTGACGTAACCGTAACAGTAAGGTTTTTAGCAGGAATCGCTTTCCGGGTCGTCACACGCCGGTTTGGAGAGTAGAATTGCGCCATAATGTACTATCGATTGTTCTCTTGAGTTGAACGGCAGTACCCAAATACCGGTAATACTTCAAGCTGCATGTGCGTTGGCTTTCCTCGTTCACCCCAGTCACTTACCTGAGTAAGCTCCTGGGGATTCACTGTGTCGCCGCCTTCCTGCAACTCGAATTATTTAAGGTATAACTAAATTAAATAATAGGGTGCTTAGCATCCCCCTAATTCTCCCACATTGGAACCTCATGACCAAATACAGTCTTCGTGCACGGATGTTGATACTGATTTTGGCACCGACGCTTCTGATCGGGCTGCTGCTTAGCTCATTCTTCGTCATCCATCGTTACAATCAGTTGCAATCGCAGTTGGCCGACGCAGGCACCAGCATTATCGAACCGCTGGCAACCATCAGCGCGTACGCCTTTACCCATCGCCAGATAGACACGATCCCTCAGTTAATCAATACGCTTCATCGCCAAAACTCCGCGATAATTCGCACCATTAGCGTGTTCGATGCCCATAATCAGCTATTGGCAACGACCAATGTACGCCACACCGTAGCATTACAGTCGCTCGGTAACGATGCGTTTTCGTATAACAAACTTCACCTGCACCACACGGATGATGCGCTGATTCTGCACATGCCGATCGTCAATGACAGCGAATTTATGCCGGGCAAAATGCCCCCTGTGCTGCCCGGTTCCGCCACGCCACTCGGCTATCTGGTGATCGAACTGGATACCAGAACCATTCAGCTTCAGCAGTATCAGGAAATCGTTATCGCGACGCTCCTGCTGCTGCTGTCTTTAGGTGCCGCCATTCTTTTTGCTTACCGTCTGATGCGAGACGTCACGACGCCGATCCGTAATATGGTTGATACCGTCGATCGCATTCGCCGCGGGCAACTGGATAGCCGGGTGGAAGGCTACATGCTCGGCGAGCTGGATATGCTGAAAAATGGCATCAACTCCATGGCAATGTCGCTAACCGCCTATCACGAAGAAATGCAGCAAAATATCGATCAGGCGACCTACGATTTGCGGGAAACACTGGAGCAGATGGAGATCCAAAACGTCGAGCTGGATCTGGCCAAAAAGCGGGCGCAGGAAGCCGCGCGTATCAAATCTGAATTTCTGGCGAATATGTCACACGAACTGAGAACGCCGCTGAATGGCGTAATCGGCTTTACCCGCCAGACATTAAAGACCCCGCTGAATTCGACGCAAACCGATTATCTGCTCACCATCGAACGCTCAGCCAATAACCTGTTGAATATTATTAACGATGTGCTGGATTTCTCAAAATTAGAGGCCGGAAAACTGGTATTGGAGGATATCCCGTTCTCCCTGCATAGTGCGCTGGATGATGTCGTGACGCTGCTGGCACATACCGCACATGAAAAAGGGTTGGAACTGACGCTCAGTATTCAGAATGACGTCCCCGAACAGTTCGTCGGCGATCCGCTGCGGATACAGCAAATCATCACCAACTTGCTGGGCAACGCGATTAAATTTACGGAACAAGGCAACATTGATATTCGGGTAGAGAAGCGTCGGCAGGAACATCAGCAGGTTCAGCTAGAGGTGCAGATACGCGATACCGGCATCGGGATCGCCGAGTTGCAGCAATCACAATTGTTTCAGGCTTTCCGTCAGGCCGACACCAGTATTTCCCGCCGTCATGGCGGCACAGGGCTTGGGCTGGTCATCACCCAGCGTCTGGTCAAAGAAATGGGCGGCGATATCAGTTTCCAGAGCCAGATCAACAAGGGATCCACCTTCTGGTTCCACATCACGCTGCCACTGAACCCTCACGCTGTACCGACAGAGCCGGCGTACACCATGCTGCAAGGTAAACATCTGGCCTATGTCGAGTATCATCCCATCGCCGCGCAGGCCACGCTGGATATTCTGAGCCAGACGCCATTGATAGTGAGCTACAGCCCAACATTTGAACAATTGCCAGAAGGGGATTTTGATATCCTGCTGCTCGGTATTCCTGTGCAATATCGCAATACGCTACTCGACTACACGCCCACACTGCGCGATATCTGCCGCCGTGTGCCTTGCGTGATTCTGGCACTGCCGAGCCTGGCGCAAATAGATGCCGAGCAGTTGAAAAACTTCGGCGTACATGCCTGCCTGAGCAAACCGCTTTCATCGTCACGCCTGCTACCACAACTACAAGACAGCTCGCGGTTCCAACTCTCTTTTCTGCCGGATGACACGGCATCGCAACAACGCGCCGCTCGTCGCCCAGCCCGCCTGCCACTGAGCGTGATGGCCGTGGATGATAACCCGGCCAACCTGAAACTCATCGGTACGCTGCTGGAAGAACAGGTCGAGACGATTATCCTGTGCGAAAGCGGGGCAGAGGCTATTTCACAGGCAGAAATGCATCAAATTGACATTATTCTCATGGATATCCAGATGCCGGGTATGGACGGTATCTGTGCCTGCGAACTGATCCACCAGATCCCTCATCATGCCACCACGCCGATTATCGCAGTGACAGCACAGACGATGACGGATGAGCGAGAACATCTGTTACGCTCGGGTATGGATGACTATTTGGCCAAACCGATAGACGAACAGATGCTGAAAAGCGTGCTGACACGTCATGCGCACAGAGAACCGTTAAAGCGCCATCGCAGTGACATCGCGGATTTGCTGAGCGAGCATGACGACAGTCAACTATCGCTTGACTGGGCGCTGGCGCAGCAACAAGCGGCCAATAAGCCTGAGCTAGCGCGTGACCTGTTACAAATGCTGCTGGATTTCTTGCCTGAAGTCCGGCAAAAAATAGAAAATGTGCTGAAAGGTCAGACGGATGACAACATTATCGAACTGGTTCATAAACTGCACGGCAGTTGTAGTTACAGCGGCGTCCCTCGTCTAAAAGGCATCTGCCGCTATCTGGAACAACAACTGCGTAACGGCGTTCATGCCAGCGATCTGGAACCTGAATGGCTGGAGCTACTGGACGAGATCGACAACGTCAACCAAGCCGCCCAATCGCACATCAACCCCAGGCTCTCGTAACCGCGACGCCGCATCACTCTGTCTCTTCGTCTTGCCATGATCCGGCGTAAAAAATGATGCTGAGGAGATAGCAGGCTGTAGCGTCATCGCATCACGATGGCAATCAACACGATACCGACTGTGCCAGCCGGATCGTAGCAGCGATATTACGCGCCGCCATCCGCACATTCTCCGCCGCATTATCCAGCGCTTCTTCGAGGGAGCAAATGTTGTAAAGCACGCTGAATACGGCATCCAGCCCATGTTCATGTACCACACCAACATCTGCCGTCAGGCTGCCTGCAATCCCAATCACCGGTTTATTATACTGTTTGGCAACTCGCGCCACGCCAATCGGCACTTTACCGTGGATCGTCTGGCTGTCGATGCGCCCTTCTCCGGTAATCACCAGCGTGGCATCACGTACCAGTTCATCCAACCCCAACGCTTCCGTCACTATCTCAATCCCCTGACGAAGTTCAGCGTCGCAAAATGCCTGTAACGCCGCGCCCATCCCCCCCGCAGCGCCCGATCCGGGAACGTGTTCCACGTCCCTGTCCAGATCCTGACGGATCACCGCCGCATAATGCTTCAGCGCATTATCCAACTGCTTAATCATTTGCGGCGTTGCGCCCTTCTGAGGGCCAAAAATCGCCGATGCGCCCTGTTTCCCCGTCAATGGATTGGTTACATCGCAGGCCACTTCAAAACGGCAGCGTTTAATACGTTCATCCAGTTCGCTGATATCAATACGCACCAGTTTATCGAGTTCACCACCACCAAAACCAATCTGTTCGTCCTGCTGATCCAGCAATTTCGCGCCCAGCGCCTGCACCATGCCCGACCCGCCATCATTGGTGGCACTCCCGCCAATTCCGATAATGCAGTGTTGAACACCGTGATCCAACGCGCAGCGAATCAACTCGCCCGTGCCATAGCTGGTGGTCTTCAACGGATTACGCCGTTGTGCAGGCACGCTTTCCAGACCGCTTGCCGCCGCCATCTCAATAAATGCTGTTTTTTCATCACCAGACAGACCGAAGAACGCGTCAATACGATCGCCTAACGGCCCTGTCACCTTAACATTCACAATCTTACCATCGGTCGCCGCGACCATGGCTTCAACGGTGCCTTCCCCACCATCTGCAACGGGCAATTTGACATAGCAGGCATCGGGAAATATTTCACGAAATCCCTTTTCAATCTGCGTGGCAACCTCTTGTGCAGACAGGCTTTCTTTATAAGAATCCGGTGCGATCACTATTTTCATAAACGATCCGATTTCATCAACGTTCCGATTGCATCAATAATCCGCGCGCTCATGAAACGGCGCTTATACCCACCAACTTTCAGGGCAGAAGCTCCTGAAATCCAGTCGGTCGATCAGAATGATCCTCTGCCAGTCGGCTGGCACACCGTGCCAGCCTCGTGACTCTCGCTTCACGGATTATCGCGTGACTTCCACTTTAGCCAGCTTTTCGTAGTAACACGCCAGTGCGCTGTGGTCGGCCGATCCCAGATCGTCTGCTTTCAGCGCCTGCATCATTTCCATCACCGCCGCCGTTAAGGGCAACTGCGCACCAACGCCGTGCGAGGTATCCAGCGCATTCGCCAAATCTTTGATATGCAGATCGATGCGGAAACCCGGCTTAAAGTTACGATCCATTACCATCGGCGCTTTCGCATCCAGCACGGTGCTGCCCGCCAGCCCGCCGCGGATCGCCTGATAAACCAGATCCGGGTTAACGCCTGCTTTCGTTGCCAGCACTAGCGCCTCAGACATGGCGGCAATGTTCAGTGCCACAATCACCTGGTTCGCCAATTTGGTCACATTACCTGCACCGATGTCACCGGTATGTACCACGGAGCCAGCCATGGATTTCAGAATCTCAAAGCAGCGGTCAAACTGCGCTTTGTCACCGCCCACCATCACGGACAGCGTGCCATCAATCGCTTTAGGCTCTCCGCCGCTGACCGGCGCGTCCAACATGGCAATCTCTTTTTCCGCCAGTGCCGTCGCAATTTCACGGCTGGCGAGTGGTGCGATTGAACTCATATCCACCACAATGCTTCCGACACGCGCACCGTCGATGACGCCGTTTTCACCCAGCACCACCTCTTTAACATGCGGAGAGTTAGGCAGCATGGTGATGATGACGTCGCACTGTTCCGCCACCTGTTTCGGCGTTTCAGCCGCCGTGGCACCCGCGGCAACTACTTCCGCCACCGCGTCCAAATTTCTGTCCATCACGACTAATGAGTAACCTGCTTTCAGCAGATTTTTACTCATCGGTTTTCCCATGATGCCCAGTCCAATAAAACCAATTTTCATCGCCCTAACCTCATTGTCTGATGTAGATATCACTTCAATTCACGATGAACCCACCTCATAGCGGATTCGATTCGCGGCGGAATCTCTGAATTACTTCTTGTACTTGTCGCTCAGCGCCTGAGTCGCACTACGGAACACGCCCAGATCGCTACCAACCGCGACAAAACTTGCCCCCCATTCCAGATAGCGACGTGCATCGGCTTCAACCGGAGCCAGAATGCCGCACGGTTTGTTATGTGCCGCAGCGCGATCGAAGATGTGGCGGATCGCTTTCTGCACATCAGGATGGTTCGGCTGACCGAGATAACCCAGTGCCGCAGACAGGTCGCTTGGGCCAACGAACACACCGTCCACGCCGTCAACCGCAATAATCGCATCCAGATTGTCGAGGCCGTCCTGACTTTCGATTTGCACCACGACGGTAATGCAGTCATTAATCTTGGCGAAATAATCCGGTTCCGTGCCATAGCAGTTACTACGATGGGCCACGGAAACCCCGCGAATGCCCGCGGGCGGATAACGGGTTGACGCCACCGCACGAGCGGCTTCTTCTGCCGTTTCCACGAAAGGAATCAGGAAGTTATTGAATCCAATATCCAATAAGCGTTTGATGATGATCGGCTCATTGCACGGTGGGCGAACGACGGGCGCACTGTGGCTGCCTTTCAGCGCCATGAGCTGAGGAATAAACGTCACGATATCGTTAGGCGCGTGCTCGCCATCCAGTACCAGCCAGTCGAATCCCGCCAGCCCCAACACTTCAGTGGAAATCGGGTTGCCCAGCGCACACCAGCAGCCAATCAACGTTTTCCCCTGCTGCAAATCTTGGCGAAAACGGTTAGGTAACAGCGGAGTCTTCATTTTTTATCCTCAGTCATTCCAGCGCCGCTTGCCTGAAGCGGCGCGATCAAAAAACGGAAAATCAGAACGTTAGCGAACCAGACACGGACGTTTATTATCAAACGTCCACTCAGGGATAAGGTACTGCATTCCTATTGCATCGTTACGTGCGCCTAATCCCATGTTTTTATACCGTTCGTGTGCTTTTATCACCTGATCCATATCCAGCTCGATGCCCAGACCCGGTTTCTTCGGCACTTCCACCCTGCCGCCCACAATCTGCAACGGTTCTTTCGTCAGGCGTTGATTGCCTTCTTGCCAGATCCAGTGCGTATCAATCGCCGTAATTTTTCCCGGTGCCGCTGCCGCGACCTGGGTAAACATGGCCAACGAAATATCAAAGTGGTTATTGGAGTGAGAACCCCAGGTTAAGCCCCATTCGTGGCACATTTGCGCCACACGAACAGATCCTTGCATCGTCCAGAAGTGCGGATCGGCCAACGGGATATCGACCGATTGCAGTGAAATCGTGTGCCCCATCTGTCGCCAGTCGGTGGCGATCATGTTGGTGGCAGTAGGTAGCCCCGTCGCCCGGCGGAACTCGGCCATCACTTCACGCCCGGAGAAACCTTGTTCCGCACCGCACGGATCTTCGGCATACGCCAGTACGCCGCGTAGCTGTTTGCCCAAGCCAATCGCCTCATCCAGCGACCAGGCTCCGTTCGGATCCAGCGTAATGCGCGCCTGCGGGAAGCGTTGCGCCAGCGCAGTTACCGCCTCGGCCTCTTCGCTACCTGCGAGTACACCGCCTTTCAGTTTGAAATCGTTGAAACCATATTTTTCGTACGCGGCTTCAGCCAAACGCACGATGGTGTCTGGCGTCAGCGCTTCTTCGTGACGCAGGCGATACCAGTCGCATTTCTCGTTAGCCTGATTCTGGTAAGGCAAATCGGTTTTATTGCGATCGCCGATGTAGAACAGATACCCCAGCATCTCCACGGCATCACGCTGTTGACCATCCCCCAGCAGCGAGGCCACGCTAACATTGAGAAACTGCCCCAGCAGATCGAGCATCGCGGCTTCAATCGCCGTGACAACATGGATGGTGGTACGCAGATCGAACGTCTGTAAACCGCGCCCGGAGGCGTCACGATCGGCAAACTGTTTGCGCACCGCGGTCATCACGTTTTTGTATTCACCCAGCGTTTTCCCCACCACCAGCGCAGCAGCCTCCTCCAGCGTTTGGCGGATTTTCTCACCACCGGGGATTTCACCCACACCGGTATTCCCGGCGTTATCTTTCAGAATCACAATATTGCGAGTGAAATAGGGTGCATGCGCGCCACTCAGGTTAAGCAACATACTGTCGTGACCTGCAACCGGAATCACCTGCATGTGGGTAATCACTGGCGTTGAACTTTGCAATGTCATTTTCTTATCCTTTCTCTCTTATTTTTCTCTGTAGGGCTAACGACCAAAAACCGGACGTTTGCGGTCAAATGTCCAACCGGGAATCAGGTATTGCATGGCGGTGGCATCGTTACGTGCTCCGCTTGGTAGTGTTTTGTACCGTTCATGAGCTTTTATGACCTGTGCCATATCCAGTTCAATCCCCAGACCAGGCCGCTCCGGCAGCTTAATTTTGCCGTTGACGATTTGCAGCGGCTCTTTGGTCAGGTGCTGCCCTTCCTGCCAGATCCAGTGCGTATCAATTGCCGTCGGATTACCCGGTGCCGCCGCACCGACATGCGTGAACATCGCCAGAGAGATATCAAAGTGGTTATTGGAATGGCAGCCCCATGTTAGCCCCCACTCATCACACATCTGAGCGACGCGCACTGCGCCGTGCATCGTCCAGAAATGCGGATCGGCTAACGGAATATCGACCGCCTGCAACATCACGGCATGGTTCATTTCACGCCAGTTGGTGGCAATCATGTTGGTCGCTACCGGCAGGCCGGTAGCCCGGCGGAATTCCGCCATTACCTCACGCCCAGAGAACCCTTGTTCCGCGCCGCACGGATCTTCCGCATAGGTCAGAATGCCCTTCATGTCTTTGCACAGTCGAATGGCTTCATCCAGCAGCCAGGCACCGTTGGGATCGACGGTAATACGGGCATCGGGGAAACGCTTTTTCAGTGCTTTCACGGCATCAATTTCCTGCTCGCCGGGCAGCACGCCCCCTTTGAGTTTGAAATCTTTAAATCCGTAGCGGTCTGTCGTGGCTTCGGCCAAACGCACAATCGCGTCGCTGTCCATCGCCTTCTGGTGACGCAGGTGATACCACTCGTGCTTGCCTTTTTCGCCCGTCAGGTAAGGCAAATCCGTCTTCGTGCGGTCGCCGATATAGAACAAATAGCCAAGCACGGTGACGTCATCACGCTGTTTACCCGGCCCGAGCAGCTCCGCAACGGGGACACCCATGAATTGCCCCAGCAAATCGAGCAGCGCCGCTTCGAGTGCAGCCACCGCGTTCACACGCAGTTCAAACGTCCAGGCGCCCTTGCCGAAAGAATCAAAATCAGAAGATTGGTTGCCGACATGGATGTCATACACCAAACGGTTCATGCGAGAGATTTGTTCGCCTTTTACACGGGGAATGGCCTCAACCAGCGTGTTGTAAATAACATCACCACCGGGCGCTTCGCCAACACCGGTATGCCCGGCGCTGTCGGTTAAAATGACGAGATTACGCGTGAAGTAAGCACCATGAGCCCCACCGATGTTCAGCAACATGCTGTCATAGCCCGCGACGGGGATGACTTTCATGTCGGTAATTACAGGGGTCGCAGACAACTTGGTCATTACCGTTCCCCCTCATGAATCGAGCGAACAGCATTGACAGTTAGATTTCCTATGGTTGCCAAAATACAGGATGGCGTTGAGACGGATGAAAATAAATCAGCCATACAAAAATAAAAAACCAATGGTGCACCAGTAGATAATTTCATGTTGTTTTCCTACTTTATTAGCGCGACCGTGTTTTTACGCTGATATCAAATAAACAATGCTTGTAGGGTTATCAGAATAAAAACAGGTATAACGACCTTAATAGCGAATTAAACCCGTCAGGAAAGCCGTGTCGTCATCCATACCGCTTTCAGTAAAAAGTATAAGTTTTCTTATTTCACAACTCATTGGGCAATAGCACAGCATTCCCTGTCGAAATGCAGATTAAATATGTCATTATCACAGGCTAATGGGAGGTATTTCACGAAAACCGGGAAAAGCGAATTTCCGCCTTATAAACACCAAAATACGTACCGTTGCCCTTAATTCCGAATAGGTAAAACCCGGTTTTTCATCACATAAATAAACGACGTCTCTAATAGCGAAACGCTGCGCTATCATACTGATAGCGTAGCGTGTGATGTTATTGCCGATATTCAGACTTATACCGCCACGAATGGCCTTACTGCTTAACGAACGGCTTTAACTCGATACGTTTAATATCCTGCACAATGAACAAGTAGCTGACGATGGCAACCAGCGCGTGGATCCCGACATACACCAGACCGCCATTGAACGAACCGGTCATTCCGATGATGTAGCCAATCGCAATCGGCGTCACAATACCCGACGCATTACCGAACATATTGAACAGGCCACCGCTTAACCCGCTGATTTCTTTCGGTGCCGTATCGGCCATGACCGCCCAGCCCAGCGCACCAATACCTTTACCAAAAAAGGCCGCAGACATCACCGCAATGACGACCCATTCCGTTTCCACGTAATTACAAATCACCATCGACATGGAGAGCAACATACCGAGAACGATAGGTGTTTTACGGGCAAACGTCAGGGAATGGGTTCTGCGCATCAGGTAATCGGAAATGATCCCCCCCAGCACCCCGCCCACAAAACCACAAATAGCAGGAACAGAGGCAACAAACCCTGCTTTGAGGATCGACATACCGCGAGCCTGAACCAGATAAAGCGGGAACCAGGTGATAAAAAAGTAGGTCAGAGCATTAATACAATATTGACCGATGTACACACCAAGCATCATACGAGATTGCATTAATTGCTTGATTTGGTGCCATTTTTCACCTTTTTCGGTTATTTTTTTCGTCCCTTTGGCATCCATATTAATCAACGCGCCGCCGGCCTCAATGTAATCCAATTCGGCTTGGTTAACGCCAGGGTGATCCTTCGGATCGTGGATAGCTTTCAGCCAGACAAAACTCAGAATGATCCCCAACCCGCCCATGAACCAGAACACATGCGCCCAACCCACGGCGTGTACCAACCAGCCCATGATGGGGGCAAAAATTACCGTGGCGAAGTACTGTGCCGAGTTGAATATCGCTACGGCGGTGCCACGCTCTTGCGCAGGGAACCAGGCAGCCACAATTCGGCTATTACCTGGGAACGATGGTGATTCACACAAACCAACCATAAAGCGCAGGAAGAACAAAGAAATGACAATGCCCGCGCCGCTGAAGATATCAACAAAGCCTTGTAATAAGGTAAAAATCGACCAGGTCAAAATACTGTAGAAGTAGACTTTCTTTGAGCCAAAGCGATCGAGCAACCAGCCTCCAGGTATTTGCCCAATAACGTATGCCCAAGAGAATGCAGAGAAGATATATCCCATCCCTACCGCATCCAACCCTATCTCCTTAGACATTGCTGAACCAGCAATGGATAAGGTCGCACGGTCTCCATAGTTAAATGACGTGACAATAAACAACATCACGACAATCCAGTAGCGGGCGTTTGTTCTCTTTTGTATCGCGCCAGCCGCTGAGCTTACTGTATTCATGATGAACTCCTGCTTCAATCGCGGTTCGCTCATTCATTCCGAATAACAGATAACGGTGTAGGGTTATCAGAATGAAGATCAGTGGATAGTGAATATTTCCATCTTTATTTTTTTGCGAATAGCCAGGCTATATAGCCTCAACGTAATTAGCTGACACCTTCAACTCGCAGCAACATTATAATTTTTACCTGCTTGCCGCTCACTAGATAAAAGCCCAACATTAAAAATGTCCTTTTGAATATGTTGGTGCACTTGCCCTATCTAATGCGAGGTATTTCACGAAAAATATCATTATTCTCTTTTTACCTTTATACGCATTATGTTCATTCCCCCCTTAAAAAAAGCGCATAGAGGGAATGTGATCAAACTCACCAAAAATTGGATCTTCGCCTGACAAATAAGGCACAAAAAACCCTGACTTAGGTCAATTGCATAATGTACGAGAAGAGAACCTCACGTATACTCATTGGCGAGCAATGAAGTCATCGCATGGTAATAGTTACCACCGCGTTTCTGATAAACCAATAATACAGGCTTGCATCATGTCAGATAAATCAGAAAGTAATGCTGCACAAGAGCAGCCACTTTATATTAAAGTTCACGATTCTGATAATGTTGCCATTGTTGTTAATAATAATGGCTTACGTGCCGGAACCCGTTTTAATGATAATCTGGAATTAATTGAGCATGTTCCACAGGGTCACAAAGTGGCTCTTATAGATATCGCCAAATCCGGCGCAATTATTCGCTATGGTGAAATTATCGGGTATGCGTTGCGCGATATTGCCAAAGGAAGCTGGATTGACGAGTCTCTGGTTGAGTTACCCCAAGCACCTGCGCTGGACACTCTGCCGCTGGCGACAAAAATTCCCCCCTCTCTTCCTCCGCTGGAAGGCTACACCTTTGAAGGTTACCGTAACGCCGATGGCAGCGTGGGCACAAAAAATCTGTTAGGTATCACGACCAGCGTACACTGCGTCGCAGGCGTGGTGGACTATGTAGTTAAAATTATCGAGCGAGACTTATTGCCTAACTATCCCAATGTGGATGGCGTGGTCGCGCTCAATCATCTCTACGGCTGTGGCGTGGCGATCAATGCCCCCGCGGCGATAGTGCCAATCCGCACCATTCATAACCTGGCGCTGAACCCGAATTTTGGCGGCGAAATAATGGTGGTGGGCCTGGGCTGTGAAAAATTGCAACCGGAGCGCCTGCTGGAAGGGACGCCGGATGTGCAGGCCATTTCCCTTGATGATACCAGCATCGTTCGCTTGCAAGATGAACATCATGTCGGCTTCAGATCGATGGTGGATGACATCCTGACCATGGCAGACAAACACCTGCAACGCTTGAACAAACGTCAGCGTGAGACATGCCCTGCTTCAGAACTGGTTGTCGGTATGCAGTGTGGCGGCAGCGATGCGTTCTCCGGCGTCACCGCTAACCCAGCCGTTGGTTTTGCATCCGACCTGCTGGTTCGTTGCGGCGCAACCGTCATGTTCTCCGAAGTGACCGAAGTGCGCGATGCCATTCATTTGCTAACGCCGCGCGCCATTAATGAAGAGGTGGGTAAACGTCTGCTGGAGGAAATGGCCTGGTACGATAACTATCTCGATAGCGGTCAGACCGACCGTAGCGCCAATCCATCACCGGGCAATAAAAAAGGTGGCCTCGCCAATGTGGTGGAAAAAGCACTCGGCTCAATAGCCAAATCAGGCACCAGCGCGATTGTCGAAGTTCTGTCTCCCGGTCAGCGCCCAACCAAGCGCGGGTTGATTTATGCGGCAACCCCAGCCAGCGACTTTGTGTGTGGCACTCAGCAGCTTGCATCTGGTATTACCGTGCAAGTCTTCACCACGGGTCGCGGTACGCCTTATGGCCTGCTGGCTGTACCTGTAATCAAAATGGCGACACGTACCGCATTGGCAAATCGCTGGCACGATCTGATGGATATTGATGCCGGTACGATTGCTACCGGAGAGGCGACGATCGAAGATGTGGGCTGGCAGCTTTTCCACTTTATTTTGGATATCGCCAGCGGCAAGAAAAAAACCTGGTCCGATCAATGGGGGCTTCATAATGCGCTGGCCGTTTTCAATCCAGCACCAGTGACCTGATTATCTTTCCGCAGGCCAGAGCGATGACTGGCCTGCGGATGATGTTATTTGATCTACAATAAATTCAGTCTCAATAAGAACGAACCAAAAGTACTAATTAAAAGAATAAATAGCAGAGCGGCAACATTTAACCCCACTCACGCAAAGAAAAAATATAAAAAAATTAACAAATAATTATTTTTACCATCAATATTACCGATTCACCAAACCACTTTTAAAAAAAACCTATCCCCCCTTAACCTATTCTTAATCATGTTTTTAGCAATTATTTATTGCCAGTAAAATGAATCAATTGACAGGATAATTGCCCTCATAATAAATTTACTTCTGTTGGAATAGCGTGCTGACACGGATAGATACTCGTTACAATAAAGTTATGACACCATTATCACGCACAACACTGGGTTAATATCCCGATTTTTATAAAGAATGCTTAGCATTATTTTATATAAGCGAGAAAACCCCCATTCCAGTAGGCGCTATTGTTACCGTTAGCTTGGACACGGACAGCGTACAGAAACCGAAACGCACATGTAGTACGTGAGGATCATTCGTTACGCTCCCTCGGAGGGCTGCCACAAAGGACATTTATATGCAATTGCGCTTGTGCGAGTACTGCCCAAGTTCAAAATGGCCAATAAAATAGCCTAATGGAGTAGGTTCTAAGATACCAAAAAAATTTCAGTATACCCATTTGAATAACTTGAATCTTTACACAGCAATATGCCTGACAGATTTCATGGGACGTACCACGCGGTAACTCACCGCGCTTTAACCGCTGTAAGAATCAGAACGGTTAAAGCGAGAAAAGCGATCGATCTGGTTGAACCAAGAAACTGAGTGGGATACATACGCCGGGGTTTCTCATGAGATTGAATACACCTGTTACACAGCAGGAGTATCTGTTAGATATGGACACCATATTGATGTCCACAACAAATATTCACAGCCACATTACCTATGCCAATTCTGCCTTCATTAAGGTTAGCGGTTTTTCTGAAGAGCAACTCATCAACCAGCCTCACAATATTGTGCGTCATCCAGATATGCCTGTTGAAGCCTATGCAGACCTGTGGTTTACCTTAAAACAGGGCGATAGCTGGACAGGACTCGTCAAAAACCGTCGCAACAACGGCGACCATTATTGGGTTCGCGCCAACGTTACACCGGTTTATCAGCAGGAGCAGCTCGCCGGGTATATCTCGGTACGCAACACGCCCAGCGCTGAAGAAATCAAGTCTGCCGAAACGCTGTATAGCGCCGTGCAGAAAAAGCAGGCGGGCAACCGTAAATTCTACAAAGGGCTGGTCGTTCGTACCGGACTCCTTTCCCCTCTGTCTATCCTGCAAAAATTGTCCGTTCGCTGGCGTTTGCGCATCGCGGTCTTGGCAGTCGGGCTTATTCCCGCTCTGCTCGCGTTCAGTGGAATAAATCCGCTGTGGCTGATAGCGCTGACGCTGTTCCTCACCGTCATCGTGGATCAGTTTCTGCAAAATCAAATTGCACGACCTATCAGAACGATACTGAAGCAGGCTCAGCATGTGGTATCAGGCCGTAAAGTCAAGCATGTCCATCTGAATCGGGTAGACGAAATTGGCTTACTGTTACGCTCCGTCAATCAGTTTGGCTTGAACCTGCATTCGCTGGTCGATGACGTCAGCACACAGGTGGGCGGCATCACTAATGTCAGCCATAAACTGGCGGAAAACAATATCGACCTGAATACCCGCACGGAAGAAACATCGGCAAACCTGCAACAAACCGCTGCCGCGATTGAAGAAATTACCGTTGCCGTGCAACAGAGTGCAGAAACCGCAGCACAGGCCACAACCATGGCGGAAGCCGCTAGCAGCACCGCGCTAAAAGGCGGCAATATCATGAAGGAAACTATCGGCATGATGGATTCCATTTCCAGTGCCAGCGATAAAATCGTTGATATCATTGGCGTGATAGACAGTATTGCCTTCCAGACCAACATTCTTGCGCTTAATGCCGCCGTTGAAGCCGCTCGTGCCGGCGTACAGGGGAGAGGGTTTGCCGTGGTAGCCGCCGAGGTGCGTAATTTAGCGCAGCATTCCGCCTCTGCGGCTAAAGAGATTAAAGCGTTGATCGACACCAACGTTGAAAATGTAAAACAGGGCAGCACCATGGTAGAAAACGCAGGCAAACATATCAGCGATATCGTTGATGAAGTCCTGCAAGTCTCCACCATGATCAAGGAGATCAGCCACGCCACGCATGAGCAAACCTCTGCGCTAGGCCTGATCAATACCTCTATCGCCCAGATAGAACAAATGACACAACGCAATACCGATATGGTTACGCACTCAACAGAAGCCGCTGAAAGGCTAAATCTTCAGGCCAGACGGCTGAACAGCGCCATTAACGTATATGGAAGCTAACGGATAACCTCGCATCAATCGCTGGCAAGGGAGTCACGAAACGCTCTTGCCGGCCCTTCGTGTTCCACGATCGCCTGAAAGATACATTTAGTTACATTGACTGCCAAAAAAATGAGTATTTCATATTTCATTGCCAACAATGTCGCCTTAGGGAAAGTGTTTAAATTACCGATATATACCCAGCCATTCGGGTATAGCCCTAAATGCAGCCAACGCACATGCAATTTGAAGTACGACGGGTATATCGGCATCTTTTCTGGAGGGAAAATGTCAAACACAATCAGTAGTATTAGCATATCGACAACAACGGCAAGCAGCAGTAAAAGCAGCAGCACCGCAGAGCAACAGATTGCGCAGCTAACCAAACAGGTTCAGGCGCTCACCAAGCAGGTAAGCAAACTGACCGAATCTGCTTCCAACGCAGAAAGCGATGAAGAACGTAAACTGATCGAACAACAACAGCAGGCAATTCAAGCGCAGATCCAGGCGTTACAGGCACAAATTGCCCGCTTGCAGAGTGAAAAATCAGAACAGCAGTCTGATACCACCTCTTCGTATCAAAGTGCTAAACAGGAAGGCGTTAATCGTCCGACAGCAGACAACCAGATTAATATCTACGTCTAGTTTGCGTCAGGGATGAGGCAGCCAGTAAACGTAAAAGGTCGCTTGATTGAAGTAATACCGATCGTTTAAGGATCGAGATACCGGGGGCTACCACGGTGTGAGGCATCCCTGCGGGAACCTCATCACCGTGTTTCCCCCTAAATCCATGCTTAAGTGAACAGCATTCGCTTGATTGAAGCGACCTTTTTCATGACGGGGTTCGCAGGAAAGGATACGTCAGACTCGTGGTCGCTTCAGCGGTGTGACTAACCCTTGCAGACCCTCAATCTTGATTGCCAGCGTAATTTGCATCAATTCCCCTAAGCGACCCTGAGGAAATTCATCCTTGCGGGAAAACCACAACAGGTACTCTTCCGGCAAATCAATCAGCACTCGCCCTTTGTATTTACCAAAAGGCATCGGCATCGTGGCAATGTCTATCAGGTCTGCTTTTTCCACCGCTTACTCTCCCAATAGCCGGATCATTTCCGCCTCATCAATCACTGGGATCTCCAACTCTTGAGCCTTGGCCAGCTTAGAGCCTGCGGCTTCACCCGCGATCACCATATCGGTTTTCTTCGAGACGCTGCCGCTCACTTTGGCACCCAATGCTGTAAGTCGATCCTTGGCTTCATCACGAGACAGAATACTCAGCGATCCGGTCAACACCACCGTTTTCCCCGCAAACGGGCTGTCGATCTCTGCCGCATTGACGATCTTAACCTCGGGCCAGTGAATATTAATGCCAGCGGGATCGGTCAGTTCGCGAATAACGGTTTGATTGTGTTCTTCTTCAAGGAAATGACGTACATGCGTGGCAACGACTTTACCGACATCCGGCACCGCCAGCAGCGCGTCTTCATCGGCGGCAAAAAGCGCTTCCGGCGAACCAAAATGGGCTGCCAGATTGGCCGCTGTCGATTCGCCAACGTCACGGATCCCCAACGCATACAGGAAGCGCGCCAACGTGGTACTTTTCGCCTTCTCCAGCGCATTAACCAGATTGGTCGCGGATTTCGGCCCCATGCGATCCAGCCCGCTGAGAATAGTTTCATTCAGGCGAAACAGATCGGCTGGTGTCTTGACGTACTCTTTTTCCACCAGTTGATCGATGATCTTATCGCCCATGCCCTCAACATCCAGCGCGCGGCGAGAAACGAAATGCTTCAGCGCCTCTTTACGTTGAGCACCACAAATCAATCCAGCGGTACAGCGCGTCACCGCTTCCCCTTCCACACGTTCCACGTCAGACCCACATACAGGACAAGCGACAGGGAAAACGATCGGTTGCACCGTTGCTGGCCGTTCAGATTCCACAATACCGACGATCTGCGGGATCACATCCCCCGCGCGGCGCACAATGACGCGATCGCCAATCTGCAAGCCTAGTCGCTCAATTTCATCCGCATTATGCAGCGTGGCATTGCTGACGATCACGCCAGCCACCGCGACTGGCTCCAGACGCGCAACGGGCGTAATCGCTCCTGTCCGTCCAACCTGAAACTCGACATCGCGTACCCAGGTCAGTTGTTCCTGCGCCGGGAATTTAAACGCCACCGCCCAGCGGGGCGCACGGGCAACAAACCCTAAGCGTTCTTGCAATTCCAACGAGTCCACTTTGACGACAACACCATCAATATCAAAGCCTAATTCACTGCGGGTCTGTTCAACCTTGCGATAAAAATCGAGTACCTCGGCGGGGCCAGTGCATAGCTCGATTTTGTCGCTCACTGGCAGTCCCCACCTCTTGAACTGCATCAGGCGTTCCCGATGGCTTGCGGGCAGTTCACCGCCGTCCAGCAGGCCGACACCATAGCAGAAGAAAGTCAGAGGGCGTTTAGCCGTAATACGTGGGTCGAGCTGGCGCAGCGATCCGGCAGCGGCATTACGCGGGTTGGCAAAGACTTTGTTCCCTGTGCGGCGCGCTTCTTCATTCAGCTTTTCAAAACCGGCGTGCTTCATGAACACTTCACCGCGCACTTCAACACGACGTGGAATATTTTCTCCCTCAAGGCGCAGTGGGATCGCCCCAACGGTACGGATGTTACTGGTGATATTTTCGCCGGTCGTGCCATCCCCACGGGTGGCCGCCTGCACCAGAACGCCCTCTTCATACAACAGGCTGACGGCTAAACCATCCAATTTCAGCTCGCAGCAGAATGTCAGATCGCCGCCGTTTTTCAGCCTGTCGCCAATTCGCTTGCTGAAAGCCAGATAGCTTTCTTCATCAAAGACGTTGTCCAGCGACAGCATCGGCACTTCATGGCGTACCTGCTCAAATGCCGCCAGCGGTGCCGCCCCCACGCGCTGTGTGGGAGAATCGCTGGTGACCAGTTCAGGATGTTCCGCCTCTAACGCTTTCAGTTCCTGCATGAGCTTGTCGTATTCGATATCAGGAATTTCGGGCGCATCTTCAACGTGATATTTGTATTCGTGATGGCGTAAGATCCGGCGCAACTCCGCTGCCCGCAGTGCGACCGCATTCACTTCGGCTGGTTCTTTCTTCACTGGTTTCATACCTGTTTTATCTGACGTGTCGCCCTGTCGGCGTCATGATTGTTATGATTCTCGCCCGTGATGAACAAGGCGAGGATCATTAGCGTGCGGCCTGAACGGCGTCAGGATTATACGAGCGCCGTCAGTCAGTTATGTTACGACTCAGACGTGCTTGCTTTAATCGTGTTGATGATGTTCGTCGTGGAACAGCCGTCCTCAAAGTTCAGAACTTTCACTTCACCGCCGTTAGCCCACACCTCTTCACTACCGGCGATTTGGTGTGGCTGGTAGTCTCCGCCTTTCACCAGAATATCCGGCAGAATGCCGGCAATCAGGCGCTGCGGCGTATCTTCCTCAAACGGCACGACCCAATCAACAGCTTCCAGCGCTCCCAGCACAATCATCCGTTGCGGCAGCGGGTTGACCGGCCGCGTCGGCCCCTTCAGACGCTGGGTGGAGGCATCACTGTTTACCGCAACGATTAACCGATCGCCAAGTTTGCGAGCATTTGCCAGATAAGACACATGTCCGGCATGCAGAATATCGAAGCAACCGTTGGTCATGACAATCTTTTCGCCCCGCTGACGCGCCAGTTCAACCGCCTGCTTCAGTTGTGCTTCGGTCATCACGCCAAACCCGGTGTCGGCGCGGCCACGGATCGCATTTTCCAGTTCAATCGGCGTAACCGTTGACGTACCTAGCTTGCCAACGACGACGCCTGCGGCGGCATTTGCCAGGAAACAGGCTTCTTCCAGCGGGTTACCTGCCGCCAGCGCAGCAGCCAACACGCCAATCACCGTATCGCCAGCACCGGTGACGTCATACACTTCTTGCGCCTGCGTCGGCAAATGCAGCGGCGTTTTACCCGGTTGCAGCAGCGTCATCCCTTGTTCAGAACGGGTGATCAACAACGCAGACAGGTCGTAATCCGCGACTAGTTGCATTCCACGTTCAACTAACTCTTCTTCCGTTTTGCAGCGCCCTGCTACAGCTTCAAATTCAGACAGATTTGGCGTCAGCAACGTCGCACCGCGGTAGCGAGAAAAATCCGTGCCTTTCGGGTCGATCAGCACCGGCACACCCGCCGCTTTTGCCGTCTGAATCATGGTCTGCACATGCGCTAATGCGCCTTTCGCATAATCAGATAACACCAATGCGCCAATCTTCGGCAACGCCAGTTGAATGCGTTCGATAATCGGCTGAGGATCAATGCCCTCAAAACCTTCTTCGAAATCCAACCGAATCAGTTGCTGATTGCGCGACAGCACGCGCAGCTTGGTAATCGTCGGGTGCGTAGGGACAGAAACAAAGTCACACTTCACATTCACTTCGCCAAGTTTGGCATTCAGCGCGCGAGCGGCATCATCGATCCCCGTTAGCCCCACCAGCCGCGCCCCCGCACCCAGCGCGGCGATATTCATCGCGACGTTCGCTGCGCCACCAGGCCGCTCTTCGATCGTATCCACCTTGACGACGGGTACGGGTGCCTCTGGTGAAATTCGGCTGGTTGGCCCATACCAGTAACGATCCAGCATGACATCACCCACCACTAACACACCCGCTTGACGGAAATCAGGCAGCGTCACTTTCATCCTCTACTCCAGGCTTATTTCGCATAATGCGCGTAATAATATCATAGGCACGATTATTACACGTCACCGCCGCGTCACCACGACGCGGCATTTATCACATCACGCCTTGTCGATATAACAAGGGAGAACGGACTCTCCCACCAGCCATTTATTCCAACTCACCCGCACCTGCTCTCGTTCCGCCACAAACCGATCCTGACTGACTCGCCCGGAGTGTTCCTGCAATGCCAGATGGTGTAGCTCATTACGCATCGTGACGTAAGCCAGCTTGAGCGCGTTGGCTTCGCTCTCTTCCATCACGCCATACTGCGCCATCAGTTCCAGAATACGCACATTGTCTGACCAGCGGGTCAAACGCGGTTCCTGAGCGGCGTAACGCAGAACCAGATACTGAGCGATAAATTCGATATCCGTAATGCCGCCCGCATCTGTTTTGATGTCGAAGCGTGTTTTATCCTTGTTCCCCAAATGCTGGCGCATTTTTTCCCGCATCTCGCGCACTTCGGTTCGCAGGGTGTCTGCATCACGCGCTGCACACAAAATGCGGCGGCGGATAGCCTCGAATGTCTGCTGCACGCCGTTTTCGCCGTACACCATACGCGCACGCACCAGCGCCTGATGCTCCCATGTCCATGCTTCATTGCGCTGATAGTCATCAAACGCTTCCACGGTGCTCACCAGCATGCCGGCCGCGCCCGATGGCCGCAGACGAGCATCCACTTCATACAAAATACCGGATGATGTGCGGGTGCTAAACAGATGCATGACACGCTGTGCAAGGCGCAGATAAAACTGGCGACCATCAATGCTGCGTTCGCCATCCGTCATCACATCCGGTGGACAATCCAGCAAGAACACCAAATCCAGATCGGAGCTATATCCCAGTTCCCAGCCCCCAAGCTTGCCATAGGCAATCACGGCAAACCCACGGCCTTCACGATGCTGCAAATGGGATGGCTGACCGTAACGCGCGACCATCAGCCCCCACGCCTGCTGAACCACTGCGGCAATAATCGCTTCTGCCAAATACGTTAAGTGATCGCTCACTTTCATCACGGGCAGTACGCCACCGATATCCCCGGCCGCAATACGCAACTGCTGTGATTGCTTGAACTGACGAACCGCTTCCAACTGCTGTTCTTCATCGTCCTCAGGAACGCGCATTAAATACTGACGTAACTCATCGGCATATGCACCCGGTGCCGTCGGCTGATACAACGTGGATGCATCGAGCAGTTCATCCAGCAAAAGGGGATAGCGCGCCAGTTGGCTGGCAACCATCGGCGAAGCCGCACACAGTCGAATCAACTGGGCAAGCGCCCCACGGGACTCAAGCAACAATTCAAGATAGGTGGTACGAGTGACGATACCCAGCAGCAACGGCGTCAACCGAGACAGTACCGTATCGGCTTCCTGTCGAGCGCAAACCTCCGCCAGTAAACACGGCATCAGTTGATCCAGCACATCCCGCCCGCGTGGCCCTATCGTGCGTTTCGCCACATCGTGACGGAACGCGACAATCGCCTTCATCAGATTTTCACGCACGGTTTCCGTCAGATGTGGCGTCAACGGAGCCAGATCGCCGTCATCCAACATGTCCTGCCACAGGCTGCTATAGCTGCTATGTTCGGGGATATCATTATTGTCTGGCGCATCGTCGCCAATCAGGTCATCAAATACGTGGCGCACCGCCTGCATATGCTGTGACAACATGGATTGTAGCGCGTCCCAATTGTCGAACCCCATTCCCCATGCCAGCCGTTGCTGGTTCAGTTCATCGCCCGGCAGCGTTTGGGTCTGCTCATCGGCAATGGCCTGCAACAGGTTCTCCAGACGACGCAGGAACAGATAAGCGTGACTGAGATCGAGCACCTGCTGCGGGGTCAATAGCCCCAGGGTTCCAACATGCTGAAGCGTCGGGAGCAGCGAGCGCCCTTGTAATCCCGGTTCACGCCCACCACGAATCAGTTGGAAAACCTGCGTGATAAATTCGATCTCACGGATCCCGCCCGCTCCCAGCTTGATGTTGTTGCGTAGATCCCGTCGGCGCACTTCACGAGCAATCATGCCTTTCATATTGCGCAATGACTGGATCACGCTGAAATCAATATAACGACGGAAGACGAAAGGCTTCAGCGTACTGCGCAGTTCCTGGCTGTAGACATCATCCATGCCGCCCATCAGGCGCGCCTTGACCATCGCGTAACGTTCCCAGTCACGACCCTGTTCCTGATAATAATCTTCCATCGCGGCAAAACTGAGCACCAGTGGCCCACTGTCACCAAAGGGGCGTAACCGCATATCCACACGGTAAACAAAACCATCGACGGTCGGCTGATCCAGCACTTTAATGAGACGCTGCCCTAGCCGCGTGAAGAACTGCGCGTTATCCAATTCACGCCGTCCACCTTGCGTGTGGCCATTTTCGGGATAGACGAAGATCAGGTCGATATCCGAAGAGAAGTTAAGCTCCCCCCCACCTAATTTCCCCATGCCAAGAATCAGCAGCGGCTGAGCCACGCCCTGCGCATTGCAAGGCGTTCCCCACTCGCGGCAACAGGCCTGATATAGCCAGCTTCTGGCTGCGACAATCACCACCTCGGCCAGTTCGCTGAGTTGGCGCAGCGTGTGTTCCGTCGTGCTGGTTTGCAGCGCCTGCGACCACGCAATTCGCGTCAGCATCTGGCGACGAAACCGACGCAGCGCCGCCATCAACGCATTTTCATCGTTAACATCGGCCAACGCGTTATTCAACCAGTCGCCGTAGTGCTGCCACTCTTCAGGCTGCGGCGGTTGCTGATGAATCCCTTGCCACCAGTCAGGGTGCAGCGCAAGCGCATCGCTGACAAAATCGCTCAATGCCACAACCGCGGCGTCGCTGTCTGTTATCGGTTCGTCAGGTGCGGCTTCCCGTAAACGCGCAAGCGCACGTTGAGAATGTTCCGTCAGAAGCGCAGGTAAAGCAGGCAAAGGCAGTATCGACATGGGGGTTCCCTTGATGCGCCGCCTATCCTCACTGACAAGCGGCAGTTAACGGTTACTGTGACTGCCCACCGCTATGTAACCAGAATGGGGGCAAGGTCAGAACCTCTTTACGGTAGGCTTCCAGATACACGGAAGGCGCCTTCCCGGCGGCGAGCCGTTCAATTTCCTGGAGTAACGCCTGCCAGCGTTCAATGTAGGCGTCTACCTGCTCCGCCGGATATGCGCCAGATAAGAGAAGGAAAGCGCAGATATTACGTTGCAGACGAGGGATTTGCTGTTCGTACTGTGTTTCCGTCAATTTAGCAGCAAAAGCGCTTTTCAGATCGGCAGTGCTACGGCTTAGCATTATGTCGGCAAAGCGTTTGAACGATCCTTGTAGCTTAATCCGATCTTTATTATCCATATGATCCCGCCAGCCAGACTCGACCAGCCAGGCAGTTAGTACTAACTTACTTTGCAGGTAGTCAGCGCGGTAACAGACTTTCGCACCATCGGGATCTTGTAGGCGAGCCTCCAACGTCGCGAGTGCAGAGCGGAACAGCGTGGTGACTTTGCGTAGCACGACGCCGCCCACCAGCACCAGCATTTCGCGCATCAACGCGCTGGCCTGTGGCAACGCGTCACGGGCGGAGGCATCCCCTCTGACCCACAGTTCTTCGTGGTACTGCCAGTGGCTCAGCGCCAGTTCCAGCGCCGCACGGATAGCCTGATCGATAGTGGTTTTGGGATCGACAACCAACCTATTGAGAGGAAGACATTCGCGAACCGGGTTGCCTTTAGCCAGATGGTATCCGCGTGCCGCCTTACTGAGACTGCCCTGCCGCATACCGCCAAACTCCGCGATGTCCTTTGCCAATTCCAGCAGATGAGTGGTCTGCCCCAGCTTAAGCTCCATCTCCAGTTCGCACAGCGGCTCACTCAGCTCGCCCGCACGAATTTCACCGCGATCTAACGCAACCTCAATCACGCTTTGATAGTAAGTAAACACCCACTTTTCACGCGTAAAATCGGTACTAAACAGCGGATTGAGCGACGCTTGCAGCGCCTCAACATCACAGCCTTCCGGCCAGATTTCCGCCGGAAACTGGCTGAGATCCAGTTCAGCTTTCTCCAGCGCAACATTATATTCAGGGTGTTGATGCAACCCGCCAATCACCTGACCGGCTGTTTTTGCCGTCATTTCGTAGCGCTCATTCTCGCCACGAATACGCAGGCCAATACCATTGCGACGCAGATAATTATCCGCCGTCTCATAATAAATATTGCTCAGACGCTGGGCACGCATGTGCTCATACTGGCTGTAATCGCTTTCCCATTCAGCCAGTTGCGTCAGCAGCGATTCAACGCTGTCGGGATGAACAATAAACTTCAGTTCAATTTCTTCACTCATAGCATTCACAATACCAAGACCGCGTTCATTATCGTGTCAGTAAATAACATTTTACTTCACCTTACTACTCTTACTGCACACACTCTTTTTCGCCTGCGAGCAAGCGCGCATTTCTTATGCAAACCGGTCATCGCCTTGCCTTCTAAGAACCTGTCCCAGTAAGCATTATTGGTGTGAAATAGCCCTAATGGCTAGGTTCTAAGACTGTTCTCATTTCGGTTTATACGTTGCCTCGTCAGACTTAAGCCTCTACTATCAGACCACCATTAACGCAACATGATGATCTTATGCAGAAATTAGGCTTACTCTGTTTTACTTTATTTTCTCTCACGCTGAGTTGGACCGCACAGGCGGAAGAAAAACGCTATATTTCCGATGAGTTATTGACGTATGTCCACAGCGGCCCGGGCAATCAATATCGTATCGTCGGCACCGTGAATGCGGGTACAGAGGTCACGTTACTCAGCGTTAATGAAAACGCGGGCTATGCGCAGATCCGTGACGATAAAAATCGCACCACCTGGATCCCGCTCGACCAGTTGAGCAATACGCCAAGCCTGCGCACGCGGGTGCCAGAACTGGAAAAACAGGTCAAAGACCTGACTGACAAACTGAATAATATCGATCAGACCTGGAACCAGCGTACCGCGGAAATGCAGCAGAAAGTGGCTGCCAGCGATAACATTATCAGCGGTTTACGTCAGGAAAATCAGGATCTGAAAAATCAGCTTATCGTTGCGCAGAAGAAAGTCAGCGCAGCGAATGTCCAGCTTGATGATAAGCAGCGCACCATCATTCTACAGTGGTTTATGTATGGTGGCGGTGTGGCTGGCATAGGCTTACTGCTGGGCCTGCTGTTGCCGCACATCATCCCTCGCAAAAAGAAAAATGACCGCTGGATGAGCTAATTGACCCAATGCCTGCTTTTGCAGGCATTTTGCTCTGAAGCCAACATAGCAGCGTAAAGATGGTAGTATGTGGTGAAGCATTGGTTATTTATTCAGGAGCCCGACGTTGAAGATTTACCTTGTCGGCGGCGCTGTTCGGGACAGCCTGCTGAGTTTACCCGTCACTGAGAAAGATTGGGTGGTCGTCGGCGCGACGCCGGAAGATTTGCTTGCGCAGGGCTACCAGCAGGTTGGAAAGGATTTTCCCGTCTTTTTACACCCCGTTAGTCGCGATGAGTACGCTCTCGCACGTACCGAACGTAAATCCGGCACAGGCTATACGGGTTTTGTCTGTCATGCCGAACCGGATGTGACATTAGAGCAGGATCTGCTGCGCCGCGATTTAACCATCAATGCGATTGCCCGTACCGATCACGGCGACCTCATCGATCCTTATCACGGCCAGCGCGACCTCGATAATCGCCTACTGCGTCACGTCTCCGATGCGTTCAGCGAAGATCCACTGCGGGTGCTACGCGTCGCCCGTTTTGCCGCGCGTTTTGCCCACCTCGGTTTCCAGATTGCGGAGGAAACCATGACGTTGATGCAAAAAATGGCGCATGAGGGCGAACTGGCCTACCTGACGCCAGAGCGCGTCTGGAAAGAGACGGAAAAAGCGCTCGGCACGTCATCGCCAGATGTTTATTTTCAGGTGTTGCGTGACTGCGGCGCGCTGGCCGTGCTGTTTCCTGAGCTAGACAATCTCTATGGCGTACCAGCCCCCGCCAAATGGCACCCGGAAATTGATACCGGCATTCATACTATGATGACAGTGGCAATGGCGGCTCGTCTCAGCCCTGAGATTGATGTGCGTTTCGCTACACTGTGCCACGATTTAGGGAAAGGGCTGACGCCCCCCGAACTGTGGCCACGACACCACGGGCACGGTCCGGCGGGCGTTAAACTGGTAGAAGCCCTGTGTCAGCGTCTGCGCGTGCCTAACCCAATCCGCGATCTGGCTAAGCTGGTGGCGGAATACCACGATCTGGTGCATACCGTGCAGGTGCTGCAACCCAAGACCCTGCTGAAGTTATTTGATGCGATTGACGTCTGGCGTAAGCCACAGCGTCTGGAGCAGCTAGCACTGACTAGCGAGGCCGATGCCCGAGGACGGGAAGGCTTTGAAAATAACCCTTATCCACAAGGTGACTATCTGCGCGAAGCCTTCCGCGTTGCCAGTCTGGTCAGCAGCGCAGATGTCGTCGCCGACGGTTTTAAGGGCATTGACGTACGCAATGAACTCACACGTCGCCGCATTCATGCACTGGCAGACTGGAAAGCCCAACAGCCAGAGGTATCATCCTGAAACACAGAGGCCACGCATTCGCGTGGCCTCTGTGCAATCAAGCGGTATATCTCACCTTACATAAACACCAGGTAAACCACGCCCGCGACGATAAAACGGTAAATCGCGAAGGGGACAAACGAGATGCGTTTAATGACTTTCAGGAAGGTTTTAATCGCAATCAGCGCCACGATAAACGCCGTCACAAAGCCCACGGCAAACATCGGCACATCAGCCAGCGACAGGAAATGCCAGCTTTTATACAGATCCAGAACCGTCGCGCCCATCATCATGGGAACCGCCAGAATAAAAGAGAACTCAGAAGCGGCATAGCGGCTGACGCCCATCAGCATCCCGCCGGAAATGGTCGCCCCTGAACGTGAAAAGCCAGGCCACAGCGCCAGGCATTGGAAACAACCAATCATAAACGCCTGACGATGCGTAATGTCATCCAGCCCGACAGCACGCGGCTTTTTAGGTTTGAGCCATTCAGCCGCCAGTAACAGAAAACCACCGACGATCAACGCATACATCACATTCTGCGGATAAAACAGCGATTTGATGACGTCATGAAAAACCAGACCAAGCACTACAGCGGGAATCATCGCCAGCAGGATGTGCGTCAACTTCAACCGACCCGCCGTATGCCCCTCATGCGGCACGTCACCGAAGTGAATACCAATCAGACCAAAGAGACGACGCCAGAACATCACGACCACAGCCAGAATCGATCCAAGCTGGATGATCACTTCAAACGTCTTGGCTTTCTCATCAGCAAATCCTAACCAATGACCAACAATAATCATATGCCCCGTAGACGATACGGGCAAAAACTCGGTCAGTCCTTCGACCACGCCAAGAATAAATGCGATTAGCAATGAATGCAGGTCAGCCATCTAAAAATCCTTGCCTCTAATAAAAAACGAAAAATACAGCCCATAAAAAAGCGGCTGCGTACTATCGCGAGCCGCTACATAACTGGCTTATAGACTATTTAGGTTACGATTTAGTTGCACGTAAATCAGAATTTATTCGGATAAATCAGACTTATCGCGCACCGCGTTCAATAATAACCCCAACCTGACGCGCCTGCGCCACCGCCCCCGGCTTGCTGAGCTTGATACGCAGCCACGGAATCGAGAAACGCTGCATAAGCATGTGTGCGACTTCTTCCGCGACCCGCTCTACCAAAGCAAAGCGCTGGTTTGCTACATGGGCAATTACCGCGTCGCTGACATCGGCATAGCTCAGGCAGTCATTCACATCATCACTGGCAGCGGCCTGACGGTTGTCCCAGCCCATTTCGATATCGAACACCAATTTCTGCTGAATCGTCTGTTCCCAGTCGTAAACACCAATCGTAGTGATTACAGTGAGTTCTTCAATAAATACGATATCCATCACGCCATTCTCTGTTTTTGTCGCTGTCGGATACCACTTCCGACGGAATGTGCGTATTATCCACAGATGACAAGAGTAAAACGACCCTTATTGAACGGAATGGCGTTATGAGTGTTACCGCGCTTGGTATGATGTTAATCGCGTATCTGTGTGGCTCTATTTCCAGTGCCATTCTGTTTTGCAGAATCGCAGGGCTACCCGACCCGCGTCAACATGGTTCCGGGAATCCCGGAGCCACAAACGTATTGCGTATTGGCGGCAAGGCTGCTGCGGCAACCGTATTGGTGTTTGATGTCCTGAAAGGTATGTTGCCTGTCTGGGTGGCTTACGTGCTGGGTGTTCCCCCGCTGTATCTCGGGTTAACCGCCATCGCTGCCTGCCTCGGCCATATTTATCCGGTGTTTTTCCACTTTCGCGGCGGTAAAGGTGTGGCAACCGCTTTTGGTGCCATCGCGCCGATCGGCTGGGATTTGACAGGCCTGATGACGGGCACCTGGCTGCTGACCGTGCTACTGAGTGGCTATTCCTCGCTCGGTGCCATCGTTAGCGCGCTCATCGCCCCGTTTTATGTCTGGTGGTTCAAACCACAGTTTACTTTCCCCGTGGCGATGCTCTCGTGTCTGATACTGATGCGTCACCACGACAATATCCAACGCCTGTGGCGCGGTCAGGAAAGTAAAATCTGGAATAAGCTGCGTAAAAATAAGCAACCAGAAGACGAACAGACGCCCCCCAAAGAGTAAGGCAAAAAAATTCCCGTTTTCACGGGAGTTTTTTTTACGGTATAGACTAAAAATGGCCGATAGCAGCAAATTCCTGCGACTGCACTTTAAATTGCGCCATGCTTTCCGCCAGAAGACGAGCCTGATCTTCCAGTGAACGTGTAGCCGCTGCGGATTCTTCGACCAGAGACGCATTGTGCTGCGCGACTTCATCCATCTGCGACACCGCCAGATTCACCTGCCCAATCCCATTGCTTTGCTCACGCGTTGCCGTTGAGATCTCACGCATCAGTGACGTCACGCGCGCTACCGCCTCAGAGACATCATCCATCGTTTCCCCCGCCATTTTCGCCATCACAGTGCCTTCACTGACGCGGCTTTGGGACTCTTCCATCAGCATTTTGATCTCTTTAGCGGATTGTGCGCTGCGCTGAGCCAGATTACGGACTTCACCGGCCACGACGGCAAAGCCGCGCCCCTGCTCCCCCGCGCGTGCGGCTTCAACCGCCGCATTCAGCGCCAGAATGTTGGTCTGGAACGCGATGCCGTCAATCACCGTCAGAATATCGCCAATACGCGCGGAACTGCTGGAGATCATCTGCATTTTCTCGATCATGCTCCCCACGGTCTCGCTGCCTTTATTGGCGATGTCAGAGACATTTTGCGCCAGCGTATGCGCTTGTTCCGCGCTCTCCGCGTTCAGCGCCACCGTGGCCGTCAACTGCTCCATGCTGGCGGCGGTTTCTTCCAGCGATGAGGCAGACTCTTCCGTACGCGCAGCCAGATGGGTATTGCCGGAAGACAGTTCACGCGTCCCGACGTCGATCTGCATACCCGCATCGCGCACACGCCCAACGGCGGTTGCCAGTGAAGACTGCATTGACTGCATCGCCTGAATCAGACGGCCAATTTCATTATTACCCCCCTCGGCGATACGCTGGGTCAAATCGCCACGGGCAATCACTTCCAGTTGCGCAACTGTCTGTTCAAGCGGGGACAGGATAGAACGTTTCAGCGCAATCCAGGCAGCCAATACCAGCAGCAGCGCAACAACACAGACAATACCAATGACGGTCAGACGCTCCAATGCAAAGCGCTCGGCTTCTGTAAGCATGTTTCCGCCTACTTCCAGGCCGAAATCGCGGAATTCATTCGCTACCTTATCCATTTTAACGCTGAGCGGCGGCAGCACGTCTTGCAACAACGCATAATAGGCATCGACATCGCCGCGTTTCAGCGCACTCACCATCGGCTGAATGCCAAGATTCATATATTGTTCGTACTGGCTTTTCACCTCTGCGGCCATTCTGGCACCGCGCTCCGTTACCGTACCGTAGGAAAGAAAGCGCACCATTTCCTTCTGGGAGAGCGCCATATACGCCTCCGATCGCGCAACCGATGCACGCGCGAGATCGGTCAATCCACTTTCCATCTGACGGGCAGCCAAAGCCGCTCCCGTTCTTGCACGCAGCGAAGCGGTATAGCTCCCTGCCAGCGCCGTAACTTCTTTGCCCTGAATCTTGTCGATAGTGGTCAGCGAGGTGATTCCCTGATTGATTGAGGTGATGCCAATTGCGCACACCAGCAATAAGAGCAACACCATGGTTCCTAATAAAGCAATCAAGCTCGTCTTGATTGTGATGTTTCTTAACATTTTCGTTTCTCTGGAATGACAAATGATAAATAAATGCGGAGAAAATCCCCACATAAAGTGATCTTGATCATGTTCCTATCGGTATAAAGCCCATTTTCTTTAAAAAAACTTTAGTAAAGAAAGTTTTTTTACTTAAACGACACTCACGGGTGCCTCGCGCCTGAATACGCTAAAAATCGGCGACATTAAACGCTTTTTGGCTATAATGACGGCCACGCTATTTCAGGTTTAAGAGAAGGAAACCGACATGAGTCTGAACAATGTCCCGGCGGGTAAAGATCTGCCGGAAGATATCTATGTAGTGATTGAAATCCCCGCAAACGCCGATCCCATCAAATATGAAATTGATAAAGATACCGGTGCGTTGTTTGTAGACCGTTTCATGTCTACAGCCATGTTCTACCCATGCAACTACGGTTACATCAACCATACGCTGTCTCTGGATGGCGACCCGGTTGACGTTCTGGTTCCAACGCCGTACCCGTTGCAGCCAGGCTCAGTGATCCGTTGCCGTCCTGTTGGCGTGTTGAAAATGACTGACGAAGCAGGCGAAGATGCTAAGCTGGTTGCCGTTCCGCACAGCAAGCTGACTAAAGAATACGATCACATTAAAGACGTTAATGACCTGCCTGAACTGCTGCGCGCACAAATCGGCCATTTCTTTGAACACTACAAAGATCTGGAAAAAGGCAAGTGGGTGAAAGTGGAAGGTTGGGATAACGCGGAAGCGGCAAAAGCTGAAATCGTGGCGTCCTTCGAGCGCGCAAAAAACAAATAAGCGCCAGGCATGACTTACTCAACATGCCACACGATCAAAAACACCGCATCACGCGGTGTTTTTGATTTATGACGACCCAGACCTGATTGGCGACGTAGCCTCAGGCCTCTTCTTCATCTTCATTACGCTTCAACCAGTCGCCGCTGGCGATACGCGTCAACCCTACAATAGAGTGCTTGTACAGATAGATCCAGGCACTGCCAAGAGGGGTGGAAATCAGCTCACGTTGGTATTCGTGACCGTCCCGTTTTAAGGCATCCAGCTCCGTCAAAATCGATGAACTAATGCGATAAACCTCACAATGGATCTCGCCATCACCGGGCACGACTGCTGGATAATGACCGAGATCGTACAGCTCAAACCCTGCGAGCTGACAATCCCCTAACCATTGCGCATTTGTCATCCAATGACTGTTTCCCTGTTTGCGTCGTAAACTGCCGTAAACAATAATTCGCATCGCTAAAACTCAAACTGATAGAGCACATCTAATGCCTGGCTGACTCCAGACACCGCTTCCAAGTATAGCTTCGGCATCAAACGATAACGCAGCGTTAACGTTGCCAAAGAATCGAATATGCCAACACCGTATTTTACTTGCAGACCCGGAAGGACGTAGCCGCTGACGACAACCTGAGAATTATCGCCAACACCCTGTGTATCCAGAGCTAAATTACTTACGCCAAAGGCCTCGCCGATTTTACCCACAACTTGACCACTTTGTGCAACCCCTAAACCGACTAACATTGAGGTCATCGCCGAGCTATCAGCACCACCGCTGTCCAAACCTTGTCCACGCAGCAGATAAGAGAGCGCTTCCTGCTGCGACATGGTCGGATCGGAGAACACTTCCAGCTTCGGCGTGGCGGCCATACCGGTAACACGCACGCCAGCGGTAACATCATCCGCCGTGTTGTCTGGGTTACGAATCGCTTCGATATTCAGGATTGGCTGATCCGGCGGGCCGGAGAACAGAATCAGCCCTTTACGGACGATCAGATCCTGTCCGTAGGCTTTAAAGCGACCAGACGGAATATCGATCTGACCATTCAGCCCTAGCCCACGCTCGTCCTGCACCATTTTCAAGTCGCCCTGTAGACGAGCAACCAGCCCGAACGCATCCAACCGTACATCATTACCAACACGGATCACAAGGTTGCTGTTAATCGGGATCGCGGCGCTGGCCTTTTTCAGCGGCTGCTTCTCGGCGTCCAACATCACCTCATCCGACGATACCGCAACGGCACTTTCCGGCATGTCTTTCACCACAATACGCGCCCACGGAATACTGACGGAACCGTTCAGCGCAAACAGTTGCGGTGTGGCCTCGAAGACAATATCCGGTGAGACATCCAGACGCGCCATTGGCGGAACCGTCACGCGTAGCTTCTGGCCTTTCGCCGCGATACGCGCACGCCAGGCATCAGGCCGTGACCAGTCGGCATTGCCGCCAAGGTTCAACTGCCCATTATCCGTTTTCAGGAAGCCTTGCAGCGTTGACGACATCCCGCTGAAGTTCACTGCCAGCCGCCCATTCGTCAAATCAACAGGCATCCAGTTGCCATCAATATCCAACCGCTCCAGCACCATCTGGCCGAAAAGTTGAGGTGTCGCCGCATCCCCCGCCAAACGCAGGTTCGCGTTCAGTATCCCTGCCGCTTTTTCTCCTTTACTCAACGCCGGATTAAGCAACGCCAGCGAAATGTTATTGATCGTGACATTGCCGCCGAGATTGCGCCGCCCCTGTGGATCGGTTATCTGAATATCCCCGCTAAAGCGGCCATTTTCCCGAATCGCCATCAGCCAGCCGAGTTGCGCCCGCCCACGATCGAGTCCTGCATTCAAGGTAAAGGTGTCAAAATCAATCGGTAGCGTATTGCCCTGCATCTGCTGGCGAACGCTCACGCCGTTACCCACCAGCGACACTTTCGCCTGCGGTAAACCTTGCCCCGCCTGCCAGCTTACATCTGCCCCGCCGGTAAACGTCCCCGCAAGTACCGTCTCCGCCGTCAGAAATGGCTTTAACATCGCGAGATCGAAGCGGTTCAGTCGAATACTCGCCTGCCCGCTCGGCCCGGCCTCAATCGCCTTCGGCACGCAAAGCTCAGCGTTCGGATTACGCCAACAGTGCGTGCCGATGGTAATTTTCTGCGCTGTATTCAGGTAATCCAGCGCCATATCCTGCGTCAGACGCCATTCCCCCACGGGGGTATCGAAACGGGTGTTGTTCAGCGTACCGCGCCAGCGCTGTTCCTGACGATCGAAGCTGCCTGAAAGCGCCAACTGCCCCGCGACCGGTTCCCCCTGCATATTCAGCCGAAGCTGGTGCTGTTTCTCATCACCGCTGGCATCCAGCGTCAATGACGCAATATTCAGGCTGTCCTGTTTCAGCCCGTCGAGACGTACGGCCAGCTTGCCCTGAATCTGCTGCTCAGAGCGGATATCGCCTTCCACTCTCACGCGGCTAATCGTCATCGCCTGCCAGCGCAAACCAGATCCGGTGATATCCGCCAGTATCTGCGGTTCACGCAAATTGCCACGTAGTTTGAGCGTGCCGATGGCGCGCCCCGCCAGACCGGGCAACATGCCGTCCAGCGACGGCGCATTGATATCAGCATCCAACTGCCACTTATCGCTCAGGTCGCCTTTGACGTTCAATTGATTGCGACCTAACGCCAGATTCAACGCGGGTATGACCCACTGCCCCGCCGCGTTGCCGCGCAGTTCGCCTCTGGCAGCGAGCTTATTGGCTTTCACGTTGCCGTCTAACCGCAACTCCGGCACCTGTAATTGCCAGCTCCCGCCATAAACGCTGCCGCGTGTCGTCATCTTACCGTCTATTTTCGCTGGCCACTCAGGCCACTGCTTCGCGGTGTTAATTCCGTTCAGTAGCAGCTCACTGCGCCAGCTTATCGCTTTGCTCCAGTCGATAAGCGCGCTCAGGTCGGCATTGCCCTGCAACGCCGCCAGCCGCAGACGGCTCAGCGTAAACTGCTGTTCGTTGCCTTTGCCATCCAGTAGCAGCGTCGCGGGAGGAATATCCGCCCCGCTCAAATCGCCGCGCAGCGACAGCGCATAGTCCGTCGCTTTACCATTAAAACGCAGCCTGACGTTATTAGCCTGATACTGCGTCGCCCCCGTCAACGGCCAACGGACGCGCTCGGTTTGCAGCGTCAAGGCTAGCGGCAGCCCGGCCTCTGCCAGTTGGGTTTGCAAATCCAGTTGGGCGCGCTGTGGCCCCGAGAGGTTCATCGCGAGATTCAGTTGTTCACGCAGACCGCCGTCAACCGTCAGTTTCAGCGTTTCGCCCTTGAGCGGTTCAACATTCAGTACACCGTTCGCCGCCAGCGAGACGGGCCAGTTATCGCTGAGCGTCGCCTCACCGCGCACATTCAATCCGCCCTGTGGCGATTGCACGATCAGCTTATCCAGACGCACATGCTGTTGCCGGGTTGAAGCCTGCACGAAGAGGTTGGTAATCAGAATGTCCTGATCGCCCGTCAGCCGTAGCTGTTCACCGTGGATCTCAACGACGTTCAGATCCAGCGGTAAGGTGAACTGCGGTAAATCCGGTAATAGTGGTTTGGAGAACAGCTCACTCAGGCGTTCACCCAATGGTTTTTCCGGCACTGTCGGCGGGTCGACGTCCGGCGTTGACGTCGATGCCGTAGGTATCGGGGACGTCGTGGTAGCCGCCGCGACCGTCGTATTGGCCGCCAGCGCTTTATCGATCTGAACGGTTTGCGATGTCCCCTTTTCGGCGGCATCACGCACGCTTTTAGCCGTTTCTTTGACGACAGACGCCATTTCCGCCGCAGTCACTTTGCCATCTTCCAGCACGTCGACGGGCGTTTTCGGCAGCGCGACCAATAAGGCGCTGATTTTGGTCGGCAGCAGCGTCAGGGCGCGGCCTTCCCACTGCATTCCCGTACGGAATTCGCCCAGAGAAATCGCCGTGTCATCCACGGTAACCTGAACATGGCTGAGCGTGAGCTGGCGCAGTGAGATAGGGAATGGCGCTGAGATTTCCGTGACCGGTGTTGACGGCGGTGGCGGCGCTTCCGCCACTGGTAACGCTTTAGTATCCACGACCACATCGACGCGGTTGGCCGAGAGATCATTAATGCACAGTTGGCTTTTACGCAGACAGCCCAGCGCGAGCGACAGATGAAATTCATCACTCTTCACCGTCACGCCCGGCATCTCGTAGCTGACATTTTTCAGCGTCAGATCTCGCCAGCCACCGTTCACGCTACCAATGTCCAAGCCCGGCACCACGCGTGCAGCGGTGTTCAGCAACAGATGCAGCCCCGGCGTCGTGCCCACCAGCAGCCCCAGCCCAACGATTAGCAGCAGTAAGAAGGCGACGATGCCAATGCCAACTTTTTTCCACCAGCGCCCTTTGCGTGCTGGCGTCGTCGGCACATTATCTTGTGCAACGTTTTCTTCTGTTACCGGATCCTGTGCGTTTTTTTCGTTTTTATCATCCATCATAATTCAGGCCCCAGCGCGATGTAGAATTGTACGTCGTTCTTCTTCTCTGCATCGCCAATCGGCATGGCAACATCAAATTTCACCGGCCCAATCGGCGAAGCCCAGCGAACACCGACGCCCGTACCGGTCTTGACGTTACTCTGTTTGATGTCATTCACTGCTTCACCTGAATCAACAAAAACCGCCCCCCACCATTTTCCTGTCACGTTGTATTGGTATTCGAGCGAGCCGGTCGCCAGCTTGGACGCACCAGTCAGTTTGCCGTCACTGTCACGCGGCGAAATAGATTTGTACTTATACCCGCGAACGCTGCGGTCGCCACCGGCAAAGAAACGCAGTGAAGGTGGAACGCGGGAGAAATTATTCGTCTCAATCCACCCCAGAGTGCCGCGTGCGACAAAGCGGTGTTTCTCTGCCAGTGTGCGAATCCAGACGTTTTGTGCCTGAATCACGGCAAAGTCGATATCCGATCCCCAGAGGGTGTCAGACACATCGATGGAGTAACGCTGCGTATCGCCCCACACGGGCATCAAACCACCGCGTTGGCGGGTCCGGTTAATACTCACGCCCGGATAAATCAACATCGTGGTATCCGTTACGCTCGCCTGCGTAAAGTGATCGAGGCTCCAACGCAGGTTAATCGCCCGTTGCCAACCGCTGGAGAGATCCCAGTAACGTGCCACATTCAGCGTGGTGCCATCGGATTGGGTATCGTTGAGATCTTCACGCTTGAAGCCGCCTTGCAGCAGATAATAGTGCTCAAGCGGGTTCTTCAGTAAGGGGATTTTGTAGCTAAAGTCGAGCGACTGTTCCGGCGCAGACACGCTCAAGCTGCTTTCCAGACTGTGGCCTCGCGAATTTATCCAAGGCTTATTCCAGGTAGTTTTAAAACGCGGCCCCACATCGGTGGCATAACCTACCCCGGTTTCAATCCGGTTACGGGTTCGCGGCGTCACCACAGCTTCCAGCGGCAACACTTTGGTGCTTTTCGACTGTTCGAAATTCGGCGACACCACGACGGAATTAAACCATCCCGTCGCGGAAAGACGGCGGTTTAACTCACCAAGACTTTCGCTGGTATACACATCGCCTTCATGAAACGGCACTAAATTTTGCAGATAGTCTTCACGGATTTGCGCACCCTGAAAACGTACGGCACCAAAGCGATAGCGTTCACCGCTATCAAAATCGATATCCCAAAACGCTTCTCTCTCTTCCCGCATCACGCCAAGCTGGCTTTGCTGGAAGCGCGCATCGAAATAGCCTTTGCGTAATGACAACCCGTTCAGCCCGCTTTTAAAGCGATCGAAATCGCCGTGGTTCAGTACCGAACCGATTTCAGGGCGATCGTCTTTAACCAGTTGCTGGTAATCTTTATCGTCGTGCGCCCCGCCGCGCAGCGTGATATTCACATCGGCAATTTTTACCGGTTCGCCGGGGGTAACGGTAGCAATCAATACGGGTCGCCCGCCATTAACGGCAGGCCGAAATTCAAAACCAATCTCAGGATCGTAATAGCCGAGCGCCCGCAATCCCTGACGGATCGCGTCATCGACGCGCGAGCGGAAACGTCCGTCAGCGTTGACCTCATCAACGGCAATCGTGGACAAACGCGCCCGCACATTTTTTTGTAATTGTCCTTCCAGCCCCATGAGTTGCAGACGTACATTCGCCGCCTGACTCCCCGGTGCCAACACGAGCAGCGCGCACATCAGGCCAAGAATCCGGTATCGACCAGTAAGGCCGCTTTTTTGGCCTGTTAGGCCTTTTTGCCCGGTAACACTTTTTTTTCCAATGGGACTGTTCTTTGAAATGAAACGTCTTTTTGCAATGAAAATAGTCACTGAGCTCCCTGATAAATCGGTCTGTCGCCTAAAACCGCTACCCCGTCATCTTCAAGCTGCTTTCACACAACTCGGATTCTTTAGGGTATAGCATGGCTTTTATCACTTCGCCCGCCGCGTGGACAGCCGCCGCGGTACGCCGACCTGACCATCCGTCAGATCACGCCAAAATCATCGACCAGCTTTGCATAACATTAGTGATAAATACTAACTTTCTATCTTAAAAATAGATTTTCACCTGTAAATATCAATATGTCACGTCACAGATAAACATTACCTTAACATTAAACGCCAGTAAGATATTAAAGACAGCCCAAGGCTTCTTGGTTATGCTTTCTATGAAAACGGGTTATTTACCCAGTCTAGCTGGAGTTAACAACGTGATGAATTCGATTGATAAGACACAGCGGATTACACAATCCGCTGCTTTACCGGGACGTTCCACCCCAATGCCGGTGGCCAGGCTGCATGTCGTTCATGAACACTCCATGACGCATGTGCCGGATCACATGTCCGTGGCAATTTTCGCCATGGGCTGTTTCTGGGGGGCTGAGCGCCTGTTCTGGCAACAGCCGGGGGTCTACAGTACGGCGGCAGGCTACATCGGCGGTTACACCCCCAACCCCACTTACCGCGAAGTGTGCAGCGGGCTGACCGATCACGCCGAAGCAGTGCGTATCGTTTTTGATCCTGCGATCATCAGTTACGAACAGTTGCTGCAACTGTTCTGGGAAAATCACGACCCCGCACAGGGTATGCGTCAGGGGGGAGATATCGGCAGCCAGTATCGCTCCGCTATCTATACGCTCACCCCTGAACAAGAACAGGCCGCGCAGGACAGCCTTCAGCGTTTTCAGCAGGCAATGAGTGAGAACGGCGACAGCCGCACAATCAGCACAGAAATCGAGACTGCACGCCCGTTCTATTACGCGGAAGATGACCACCAGCAATATCTGCACAAGAATCCAAACGGCTATTGTGGATTAGGCGGCATCAGCATCTGTCTGCCACCTCCGCGTTGACTGCTGGCGGTAATTTCACCGCTCCTGCTATAATGCGCCTCAGCCGGGCGGATCGCTGCCCGGTTATCACCTTCTCATTATTGCTATTAATTTAAGACCTTTCTGAGGATCGCTGCGCTCATTTAAGCGCCTGCGAAAACGTTAAAAATGATGTTAAACAGTCTATTACTGATTCTTTGTCTTATCGCCATCAGTGCATTTTTCTCGCTGTCCGAGATTTCGCTGGCGGCGTCCCGTAAAATTAAACTCAAATTGATGGCCGACGAGGGAAACCTCAACGCGGATCTGGTACTCAAGTTTCAGGAGACGCCGGGTATCTTCTTTACCGTGATTCAAATTGGCGTCAATGCCGTGGCGATCCTGGCGGGTATCATCGGCGATGCCGCCTTTTCCCCCACATTTTCCATTTTGTTTGAACGCTTCATGTCACCGGAAGCGGCAGATAAAGTCAGCTTCATCTGTTCATTCGTCCTCGTCACCAGCTTGTTCATCCTGTTTGGCGACCTCACCCCGAAACGCATTGGTATGATTGCGCCGGAAACCGTAGCGGTTCGCATAATCAACCCCATGCGCTTCTGCCTGTTCCTGTTCCGTCCACTGGTTTGGATCTTCAACGGCCTGGCTAACGTTATTTTCCGCCTGCTCAAACTGCCGATGGTGCGTAAAGATGACATCACCTCCGATGATATTTACGCCGTGGTGGAGGCAGGTGCGCTGGCTGGCGTACTGCGTAAGCAGGAACACGAACTGATCGAGAACGTGTTTGAGCTGGAATCCCGCACCGTGCCGTCCTCCATGACATCACGCGAAAGCGTGGTCTACTTCGATCTGCGTGAACCGGAAGACAGCATTAAAGAAAAAATCGCCCAGCAACCCCACTCCAAATTTCTGGTTTGCGATGGCACGATTGATCAGATCGTCGGCTATGTGGATTCCAAAGACCTGCTGATTCGGGTGCTGGGAAACCAAAGTCTGACACTGAGCAGCGGCGTACAGATTCGTCCGGCGCTGATCGTGCCAGATACGCTGACGCTGTCTGAAGCATTGGAAAGTTTCAAAACGGCAGGCGAAGATTTCGCGATCATTCTGAACGAATACGCGCTGGTCGTCGGCATCATTACCCTCAATGATGTGATGACCACCCTGATGGGCGATCTCGTCGGTCAGGGAATGGAAGAGCAAATCGTCGCGCGTGATGAGAATTCCTGGCTGGTGGAAGGCGGTACACCAATAGAAGATGTCATGCGGGCGCTGAATATTGATGACTTCCCACACTCCGGCAACTACGAAACCATCGGTGGCTTTATGATGTATACGCTGCGGAAGATCCCCAAACGTACCGATGCCGTACGCTTCTCAGGCTATAAGTTTGAAGTCGTGGATATTGATAGCTACAAGATCGATCAACTGCTGGTGACACGTCTGGAAAGTCGCTCAACGGCTGCCAACAGTGATAGCGCAGAATAGCCACCACAAGGTGTATATCATGCAAAACGGCCCGCTACGGGCCGTTTCTTTATGACTCACCCTATCTCGGTCTGAAGCCGGATGACCTGGCGATTCACTTCGGACATCACCAGAAGATGCTGCTTATCCTGCTTCTTTGGCAATAGAATTTTGCCGTAGTCGAACTCAAAAGCACCAACCCCTTTAATGTACAGCCGCCCACGAAACAGGATTTTCACATACTTAGCGACTTTCAAAGGATTGTAACGTTCGAAGATCCTCATCGTTTTACTCTCCCGTTTTATTTTTCTACGCTCCCTCTTTCGCCAACATGGCTAAGATACTGGAGCGCTAATGAGATAACGGATACTGATAATTAGTCCTGTAAAAGGGTATTTAGTTCCCCACCATTCAGTATTCTTAACTGCTTTTACAGATTTTTACGGAATAGTATTTAATCAAACCCCTGGTCATCAGTATAAACCTTCAAAAATAAGGGTTTTGTGCACGCGGGAAAAAACCGTTTTATCGCAGCGCGGGACAAGCAGGTTTCCTGAATCTACGCTTATTCCATAACGTGACATTTTCCCTCATCTGACATATCCCCTATGGGGTACGGCATCGAGCCACCGACACTAAGGACATATCATGATAAAAATACGCCACCTGCTCCTCGCACTCTCTATCACGCCCTTGCTGGGGCTTTTCTCGCTCCCGACCTCAGCTCATATGCTGGCACTCAACCAATCGGTTCCTCCCGTCGGCGTCGCAGACAGAGGAGAACTTCAGTACCTTAATAATCAGTTTAGTTATAAGAACTGGAACAGCGCGCAGTTGCCTGGAAAAGTACGGGTGATACAACACATCGCAGGCCGAACCTCAGCCAAAGAGATGAACGATCCGCTCATCGCCGCACTGAAGGCGGCTAATCTACCGCATGATTATTACCAAACGACGACAATCGTGAATACCGATGATGCCATCATCGGCACCAGCCTGTTTGTGCGCAGTAGCCTCGAGGACAACAAGAAAGCCTTTCCGTGGTCGCAGTTCATTGTCGATAGCAACGGCAACGTGCGTAAAGCCTGGCAGCTACAGCCACAAAGCTCCGCTATCGCTGTGCTGGATAAACAAGGGAAAATCCGTTTCGTGAAGGATGGCGCATTGAGCGGGCAAGAGGTGCAGCAGGTGATGTCCCTGCTGCGACAATTACTGGAAGAGAAGTAAGGGCGATAGCTCGAATAGTGGACGTTATTAAGACCGAGATACACGGAGCGACCACGGCGTGAGGCTGCCCTACGGGAACCTCACCACCGTGTTTCTCCTAAAAAATAGGCTTAAGCGCTCAACAACATGAGCCATCGCACTAAAGCAGTTAAAACAGAGAGACGCGAAAGCCGGGGTTGAGGAAAGATTCACGCGGCGTGTAGGACAGCGTTTGCCCCTGCCAATCGTGAATCTGCGCCCCAGCCGCCACCGCCACCGCGTGGCCCGCTGCCGTATCCCAAATGTTGGTCGGCCCGAAGCGGGGATAAAGTTGCGCTTCGCCCTCCGCGACCAGACAAAATTTTAGCGATGACCCAATCGCTACCGTCTGATGTTCACCCAACTGGTTGAGATAATCCTTTAATTCGCTATCGGCATGAGAACGGCTGACGACCACCAGCGGTGGTCGAGCCTGCTTCACCGTAATCTGCCGACGTTGGCCATTCTCTTCTTTCCAGGCTTTGCCTTCCGCCGCCGCATACATCACGCCCGTGACCGGCACATAAACCACACCGAGCACAGCCTGACCGTGCTCGATCAGCGCGATATTTACCGTAAACTCGCCGTTGCGGTTGAGAAACTCTTTGGTGCCGTCCAGCGGATCAACCAGCCAATAGCGCTGCCAGTGCCGACGAATCTCCCACTCAGGCGGATCTTCTTCTGACAGCAAAGGAATATCGGGAAACGCCGCCGTCAGCCCCTCTTTAATAACCCGATGCGCAGCAAGATCGGCAGCAGTCACGGGTGAGTCATCTTTCTTGTGTGCGACATCCACAGGATGTTGCCCTTCGTAAACCTGCATAATGGCAGTACCGGCATCGCGAGCCAGTTGGCAAACCGTTTCTAGCATGATCGACCTCGTCGTTATCGGTTACGCGACAATAGCGTAACGCAGACTTCATCTCTGTCATTCATTATACATCTGTGAGGCAATCTACGATTATTGCCATTATTGATGTCATACTCAGAATTTAGAGACGATAATCACTTTAACTTCATCATGATATGAAAGACACCCCGATTACCGCACAAGGAGTTACGCAATGAAGCATTCTCTGGCACTCAGCCTGCTTGCTACGCTGGTCGCCACAACCGTCCATGCCGCTACCGTGGATTTACGAGTATTGGAAACCACCGATCTGCACAGCAATATGATGGATTTCGATTACTACAAAGATACACCAACCGATAAATTTGGTCTGGTGCGCACCGCCAGCCTGATTCATGCCGCACGCGAACAGGCGACCAACAGCGTGCTGGTGGATAATGGCGACTTGATACAAGGCAGCCCGTTGGGCGATTACATGGCCGCGAAGGGACTGAAGGCGGGCGACGTGCATCCGGTTTATCAGGCGATGAATACGCTGGATTATTCCGTCGGCAACATCGGTAACCACGAATTCAATTATGGATTGGATTATCTGCACAACGCACTATCAGGCGCGAAATTCCCTTATGTGAACGCCAACGTGCTGGATGCCAAAACGGGTAAACCGCTGTTTACGCCTTACCACATTGAAAACAAGTCAGTGACGGATCGCGACGGTAAACAGCACACGCTGCGTATCGGCTATATTGGGTTCGTACCACCGCAGATCATGGTGTGGGATAAGGCTAACCTCACCGGAAAAGTCACGGTGGAAGACATCACCGCCAGCGCCAAAAAGTGGGTGCCGGAAATGCGTAAGCAAGGTGCCGATCTGGTGATTGTCATCCCGCATTCTGGCCTGTCTGCCGAGCCGTACAAAGCGATGGCGGAAAACTCCGTTTACTATCTCAGCCAGGTTCCGGGCGTTGATGCGATCATGTTTGGCCATGCTCATGCGGTTTTCCCGAGTAAGGATTTTGCCAATATCAAGGGCGCAGACATCACACGGGGAACGCTGAACGGCGTGCCTGCCGTGATGCCAGGACAATGGGGTGACCACCTCGGCGTCGTCGATTTCACGCTAAATAACGATAGCGGCACATGGAAAGTGGAAAATGCGAAAGCAGAAGCCAGACCGATCTATGATAAAGCGCAGAAGACATCACTGGCAGTGGAAGACGACAAACTGGTGAAAGTGCTGTCTGATGCGCACCAACATACCCGCGAGTTTGTCAGCAAACCGATCGGCAAATCCGCAGACAACATGTATAGCTATCTGTCGCTGATTCAGGACGACCCTACCGTGCAGATCGTCAACAATGCTCAGCGCGCCTATGTCGAACACTTTATTCAGGGCGATCCCGATCTGGCGGATATTCCGGTGCTCTCCGCCGCTGCACCGTTTAAAGCCGGTGGCCGTAAAAACGATCCGGCCAGCTATGTCGAAGTGGAAAAAGGCCAACTCACCTTCCGTAATGCCGCCGATTTGTATCTCTACCCAAATACGCTGGTGGTGGTGAAAGTGAACGGACAGCAGGTACAGGAGTGGTTGGAGTGCTCGGCGGGTCAGTTCAAACAAATCGATCTCAGCAAGCGTGAACCCCAATCGCTGCTCAACTGGGATGGCTTCCGCACCTATAACTTCGATGTGATCGACGGCGTCAATTATCAGATTGATGTCACACAGCCCGCCCGCTATGACAGCGAGTGTGCATTAATCAATGATAAGGCGCACCGTATTAAAGGGCTGACGTTTAACGGTAAACCCATTGATCCTAAAGCGACCTTCCTGATCGCCACCAATAATTACCGCGCTTATGGCGAGAAATTTGCCGGAACCGGTGAAAAGTATGTGGCTTTCGCTTCGCCGGATGAAAACCGCTCCGTGCTGGCAGCTTACATCAGCGCAGAAACACAAAAGTCGGGAGAAGTGAAGCCGCAGGCGGATAACAACTGGCGTCTGGCCCCTATCGTCAGCGATACGCCGCTGGATATCCGTTTTGAAACGTCACCGTCAGAGAAGGCTAAGGCGTTTATCAAAGAAAAAGCACAGTACCCAATGACGTCCGTCGGCAATGACGAAACGGGTTTTGCGGTTTATCGTCTTGACCTGCAACACGCGAAATAAATCTTGCCATACGCAGGCTTCCGCTTCGGCGGGAGCCTGAACCGGCGTTTTACAGCAGCTCGACCGCACTGTTCGCGGCTGCATCAAATTTTTTTTGGGAAAGTAGTACGTTATCCATATTCTGTTCCGCCCAGTACGTCAGTTCGGCAATCGGCTTCGCTAACGTTTTCCCCATTTGGGTTGAGGCGTATTCCACCGTCACCGGAACCGTCGGAAAGACGGTTCGCTCAACAAAGCCGTCGCGCACCAGATTCTTTAGCGTTTGCGACAGCACTTTTTGTGAAATGCCTTCCACATCGCGTTTTAACTGATTAAAGCGCATCGGTCGCTCAACCAGAATGTTCAGAATCAACAGCGTCCATTTATCCGCGACGCGATCCAAAATCATGCGGGTCGGACAGTGTTGCGCGTAAACATCATAGCGTTTGCTCATTGTCGAGTTTCCATATAGTCGCTTGAGATATGACAGGCATAGTTACCTGAAAGATACCAACTCACTTAAAAGTGCTTTCTTAACAGAACCATGAGGCTTCGATATAGTCCTCACATTATAGAGTTAGTATCTATTAGAAAGCACGTATCACTCGCAGGCCGACAATAAAGTCCACCGCGTATCGTTGATAAACACAGAGAAATGAGGATAGGTCATGTCAAAAGCAGTCGTTATTTATCATTCTGGCTATGGTCACACGCAACGTTTGGCGAGTGCCGTCGCCGAGGGCGCTAATGCTGAACTGATTGCCATCGATGCAGAAGGTAACATCAGCGAGGCTGAGTGGGAGAAACTCACCGCCGCCGACGCCATTATTTTCGGTACACCAACCTACATGGGGGGGGCGACCTGGCAGTTCAAGAAATTTGCGGATGCCAGTTCTAAGATCTGGTTCGCCCGCGGCTGGAGCAATAAAGTGTTTGGCGGTTTTACTAACAGTGCCAGCCTGAATGGCGACAAACAGGTTACGCTGATTTATCTGCAAACGCTGGCTTCACAGCACGGTGGGATTTGGGTCAGCCTGAACCAACTGCCTTCGAATGCCAAAGCGGCAAAACGCGACGATCTGAATAACCTCGGTGGTTCAGTCGGTCTGCTGGCGCAGACACCTTCTGACGCCAGCGTAGAAGAAGTGGTCGCCGGCGATCTGGCGACCGGTAAGCTGTACGGTCAGCGCATCGCTGATATCGCCGCGAAACTGGCAAACTAGTTAACAGACGCCGCTTAAGCGTCAGCTTTCGGTGAACACGCGCCGCCTTTTGGCGGCGCTTTTTATCTCGTTAGTCGCGGAACGATCCCCGTCCATGACGGTAGTCCTCGTCTCCCCGATCGTGTCCTCGTCTGTTCCATTCACCGCGGCGCGGCCCACGATCGTCAACATAGCGAGGCGGATCGAAATGGCGGCGATCATAATCACGTCTGCCGCGCTGGCTCTCATTCCACCAGCGAGCATCGCGCCAGCGCCAGCCATCCCAATAGTAACCATGTCGATTACGTTCACCGCGATGATAGCCCCGGTGCTCATCCCACCAGCGCTCGCTCCGCCAGTCATAGCCGTCCCAGTAATTACCTCGTCTGTCACGATCGCCGATATTCAGCGTCACACCTGGCATCAGGTCAATACTGATACCATCCGCTTCTGCTACCGGTATTATCGCAAACATTCCCACAAACAGCGTGCTGATGACGAATGGCCTAAACATAGGGTAACTCCTTGCTCACCGCGACTGCGGCATGGCAAAGATATACGGGGAATTCCTCTGTGCCACTATCAGATAAATACGCATTTTCCTGACTTTACCGTTCTTAACGTTTTGCTAACGCAGAGGCATGCCATTCATCACCCTGCCGTACTTTACGCCTACCTCGTAAGCGGTATATTCAACGCCAAAAGATGCATTTAAAATACAATTTATAAACTGCATTCATTCAGAGGCATCATCATGGCATACCGCGATCAATCCCTCGGTGAGTTGGCCATCGCTATTCCGCGCGCAACCAAACTCTTTCGTGAACTCAATCTGGACTTCTGCTGTGGCGGCAAGCAAACGCTAAACCGTGCGGCAGGCAAAAAAGATCTCAATATTGATGAGTTGGAAGCACAGTTGGAGAAACTAGCCGCCCAGCCTTCCGACACCCGCGACTGGCGTGAAGCGCCGCTCGCTGACATTATTGCGTACATCATTCCCCGCTTTCATGACCGCCACCGTGAACAACTGCCGGAACTGATTCTGATGGCAGAAAAAGTCGAACGTGTGCATCACGATAAAGCCGACTGCCCGCACGGCCTCGCCAACCAACTGACCGCCATCTATAACGAGTTGTCTCAGCACATGATGAAAGAAGAACGCATCCTCTTCCCGATGATCGCGCAGGGAATGGGCGCGAATGCTGGCGCACCAATTTCAGTGATGGAGCATGAACACGATGATGCCGGGCGTGATGTGGAAGTAGTAAAAGAACTGACCAATGGCGTCGTGCCACCGGAAGGCGCCTGCAACACCTGGCGCGCACTGTACTCCGGTATCAACGAGTTCATTACCGATCTGATGGAACACATCCATCTGGAAAACAATTTGCTGTTCCCACGCGCGCTACGCGGTGAGTGATGTCGTTTCAATAAAAAATAAGAAAGTCGTTATAAATTATGCAGTAAAAACAACAAAGGCGCTCAGTGGGCGCCTTTTTTTTATCTGGAGATTACAGAATTTCCAGCAGTTCTACTTCAAAAATCAGCGCGCTGAATGGCGGAATGGATGCGCCTGCACCGCGTTCGCCATACGCCAGATTGTGTGGAATATAGAGTTCCCACTTGGAACCGACAGGCATCAGCGTCAACGCTTCAATCCAGCCAGGGATCACACCGCTCACCGGGAATTCAGCAGGTTGGCCACGCTGAACGGAGCTATCGAATACGCTGCCGTCAATCAGGCGCCCCGTGTAATGTACTCGCACGCGATCCTGACGAGCCGGAATAGACCCTTCACCCTGCGTCAACACGCGGAATTGCAGACCAGACTCCGTGCTGTTCACGCCTTCTTTCTGCGCGTTTTCAGCCAGGAACTGCTGACCTTCTACCGCCTGCGCCTGTTGGCGTTCGCGACGTACCGCATCCGCACGCTCATGAATTTCGCGCAGCGCGCGATGAACCACATCCACAGGCACCGCAGGCGCATTACCTTCCAGCGCATCACGTAGACCAGCAAGCAGAGCTTCTGGGATCAGACCTTCAAGACCTGATTCCTGTAACTGTTGACCAACCTGTAAGCCGATGCCGTAACTTGCCTGGGCTTCGACGCTATCAAAAGAAGGAGTTGTCATGGATGTTCCCTTTAATCTGTAAAAAACTGAAAGCGCAGCATAACAGCGACGGGGATTGGGGTAAAATCCTGTGTGCAGGTACTCATGTTAACCGCACGCCAGCCCAACCATTCAGGGAAGCTAGCCTATACGGGTAGTTCTGATGTTTCTGGCTCACCGGTTACCTTAATCATCAACGCGTTAACTGGTCAGTGCATGCAGATTATCGGTATACTAGACTACGTTATTATCCTGATACTGTTTTTATGCTGGCACCGCTTTTCTTCTGATATAGCTTAACTACCAGCTTGCCGTTGTTAATGACATCGTTTTTATATGATGCCGTTTTTATACTGAATGTAGTAAGAGAGGTCACCATGGGCAGAATTGCGCCCAGGAAGCGGAAAACCACCTGGGATTATCAAACGTTAGTACGCTCCTGCCTGCGAATTATCCAGCGGCAGCCCTCAAATGCTGTAGTCGTAGAAAACGACGACGAGAAGCGCGACGCTCAGGAGCATCAGTCTCCTCTTTCCCTGCGTGAGCGTACGGGTGCCATGCTGCAAAAAATCTGGCATCTGCCCGACGGCTATCACTGGATGGCACCGTTGCCGCTCCTTCATCGCCGCTGGCTCCTCATCGCCATCGCACTGCTGCTGATCGTATTACTGTGGCCTTATAGCCCACAGCACTCGCAGCCCCCCCGAACTACGCCAGTTCCTCTTACTCAGGAGGATAATCAGGCCGCGATGCAGGCCGTGATTATTGAAAACCAGGCAACGTCACATCAGCAGTCTGCAACCACGCCGCCACCGGCACAATCATCAGCGCCATGGCGACAGTATGAGATCGCCTCAGGGCAAACGTTGGCTCAGCTCTTTCGTGATAACAATCTGCCCGTCAGCGATGTATTCGCGATGGCGCAGGTAGAAGGTCGGGATAAGCCACTCAGCAGTCTACGGGCGGGTCAGGCGGTCAAATTACAGTTGAATGCGCAAGGCATGGTCGCAGAGCTGGAAATCGAAACCACGGCGAACCAGACGATTCGGTTCACGCGCGGTGCAGACGGCGCATTTACCCGAACACGCTAATGATTTAAGCGTGCTAATAGAAAATCGCGCAGGACGACAGCATGGTTGTGCTGCGCGTTTTTACTGCCATACAACAGCGTGATGGGTTTTCTCTGTTCAAGCAACGTCACCAGCCTGCCGCACGCTGCGTTCTGCACTAACTCATGACGATAATAATCCGCAAATTCCCCCCAGCGTTCCGGCTCAGCGTGGAACCATTTCCGCAACTCGCTGCTCGGTGCAATGTCTTTAAACCACTCTACGCCCTCCAGACGCGCTTTACTGATGCCACGCGGCCAAAGACGATCAACAAGAAAAGTGAGGGAAGAGAAAGGTGCCTGCGCGTCATACACGCGGATGAGGTGAATCAAGTCAGACATGTGGCCTCCTTTTTAGGGTACGGGAATAATAGGCTGTTTATTTTCCGATCCCTAAAATCATAACCACCCGCAT